>JAPDPR010000036.1 GCA_034506335.1 candidate division KSB1 bacterium | reverse complement strand
CACGGCGGCATTGACTAAGATCTATCAAGAAATCGATCAGTTGGAAAAGACAAAGATCGAGGTGAAGGAGTACACCACATACAAAGAGCTGTTTGTGCGCTTCCTGGTAGTGGCCTTCGCAGCGCTGGTGTTGGAAGTAGTGCTGGCTCACACGCGATTCAGAAGGATCCCATAAACCTAGGGCAATGGGATTATGCTGCGCTTTGCTAATGAACAGATCCTGTACTTGCTTCTGGTGGTCCCCCTACTCGCTCTCTTCTACGCGGTGGCTTTTCGCTGGAAGAGGCGGGCCATGGAGCGTTTCGGACATTTGCCCTTGGTGCAGAAACTGGCGGCCAACACCAGCCGCCGCCGGCAGGTCCTGAAGGCGGTGCTCGTCATACTCACGGCAGGCCTCATGGTGCTCAGCCTCGCCAGACCCCAGATCGGCACCAAGCTGGAAGAGGTCAAGCGGAGTGGCGTGGACATCATTATCGCCCTGGACGTTTCGCTTTCCATGCAGGCTGAAGATGTGAAACCCAACCGGCTTGCCAAGGCGAAACGCGAGATCGAGCAGTTCATCGGCCGCTTGGAGGGAGATCGTGTGGGCCTGGTGGCCTTTGCAGGCGAGGCATTTCTCCAGTGCCCTTTGACCCTTGACTATGCTGCAGCCGAGATGTTCCTGGACATCATGGAGCCCTCTCTGATCCCGACGCCAGGGACGGCCATCGGCGAGGCGATCGCTGTGGCAATGAAAGCCTTTGAGCAAAAAGAGCGGAAGCATAAGGTGTTGGTCCTCGTAACAGATGGGGAGGACCACGGCTCCGACCCAGTTGAGATAGCCAAACAGGCTGCGCGAGAGGGCGTTGTCATTTACACCATTGGGATAGGTTCGGTGGAGGGAGTGCCGATCCCGGTCTATGACCAGCGCGGACAGCTGATCGATTGGAAGAAAGACAGGAGCGGCCAACGCGTCACAAGCAGGTTGGACGAGGTTACCCTGCAAAAGATCGCGCAGGAGACCGGGGGCGCCTACTACCGGGCAACTGGCGGCGCCATGGAGCTGGACAAGATCTACGAGCGCATCGCCGGTATGGAGAAGAAGGAGCTGGGGTCTCTGCGGTTTTCGCAATTTGAAGAGCGGTTTCAATACCTTCTGGTCTTGGTCCTGGTGCTTTTAGTTGTGGAACCTCTAATCCCCGAAAGACGTACACCGAGGCGAGAATGGTATGGACGCTTTGCGTGACCAAGAGGTGATGTAATGCGTGTGCATCTCTTAGCCGGAGCTTTCCTTGTCTTGCTCCCTGCGGTGGTGTTGGCACAAGCCGGCCGCCGGCAGGTTGCTCAAGGGAATCGCCTCTTTGCCCAGGAAAAGTACGAAGCTGCTGCAAACAAGTACCGCGATGCACTCAATCATGACCCCCTGTCGCCGATAGTTCACTTCAACCTCGGTACGACTGACTACAAGCGGCAGAACTATGAGGATGCACTGAAAGATTTCGACAAGGCCTTGAACAGCCCGGACGTGGCTACGCAGGCCAAGGCGTACTACAACATCGGCAATACTCTGTTTCGGATGGGGAAGCTGCCGGAGAGCATTCTCGCCTACCAGAGAGCGCTGCAGTTGGACCCCAACGACGTTGATGCCAAGTACAATTTAGAATTGGTGCGGGCGCTCCTCAAGAACAGTGCCCAAAAGCAGTCTGTGAGCCAGCAACAGGAACAGCAGCAGGAGCAGCAAAAGCAAGAAGGCCAACAGGGGCAGCAACAGCAAGGGCAGAAGCGAGAGGAGGAGCAACAGCAGGAGCGCCAGGAGCAAGGTGAGCAGCAGGCCGGCGAAGCCGAAGAGCAGCAAGGCAAAGAAAAGGACATGTCCAAAGAGGATGCTGAGCGCATCCTGGATGCCCTGAACCAGAGCGAAAAGGACGCGCAGCAGGAACGCAAGGTGCCGGCCCGGGGGAGCAGGAGAGTGCTGAAGGACTGGTAAGATGGAGCGTCACTTGCACAGATTGGGGAGGAACGGCCCAGAAGAGCCCCTGCGACGGCTGTGGTGGCTCGTGGCCGTTTTTGTCCTGGCCGGAATACCCTCCTGGGCGATTGACCTCACGGTCACCATGAGCGTTGACGCCACTGTGGTGGCGGTGAATCAGCCGTTCACGCTCATCGTCGAGTATAGCGGCGCGCAGGCAAACGACGCCCCCACGCCCGAGTTGCCGGACCTGAGCGATTTTGCCACCTACCTGGGCGCCAGCGGCACCTCGTCCAGCTTCCAGTTTATTAATGGGCGGATGTCGGTGAGCAAGACCTTCACCTTCCGCTACCTTGCAGTCAAGGAAGGGGAGTTTGAGATCCCCCCAGTGCAAGTGAGCTACAAGGGCGAAGTGTTCAAGGCACAGCCAGTGAAGGTGCAGGTGGTGAAGAGTCCTGCCCCGGCGGCGCAACCCCGGCCAGGCCAGCAACGACCGCAAATGGGCACCGAGGGTGGCCTCGAAGAGAATCTCTTTCTGCGGGCCATAGTGGACAGGCGCCGGGTGTATCAGCATCAGCCGGTAGTGGTCACCTTCCGCATTTATACGCGCGTGGAAGTGACCAACTATGCCATCACTAAGCTTCCAACTACGACCGGCTTTTGGGCTGAAGAGGTCCCCTTGCCGCAACAGCCGGTGCAGCGCCACGAAGTCGTGGATGGCCGCCAGTTCGTTGTCGCCGACTTGAAGAAGATGATGCTTTTTCCCACCACGGCCGGCAAGGTTACTATTGACGCCATGGGGATAGAGTGTGAGGTGCGCCAGCCGCGTACACGCCGGACGCGCGACTTCTTCGACAGCTTTTTCGATGATCCGTTTTTCGACCGGGTGGTGCGCAAAGCCATCTACTCAGCGCCCATCACCGTAGAGGTACTTCCCCTGCCGGAGGCGGGCAGGCCGGATGACTTTGCAGGAGCCGTGGGTTCATTCCACATCTCCGCGGGCCTGGACAAGTCCGAGGTGGAAACTAATGAAGCCGTGACCCTCACCGTGAGGATTGGCGGCACTGGCAACGTCATGATGATCAGAGAGCCGAAGGTGAGCATACCGCCGGACTTGGAGCAGTACAAGCCTAAGGTGAACGAAGAGATCAACCGGAGTGGCGAAGCTATTTCCGGGGCCAAGACGTTTGAATACGTGTTGGTGCCGAGATTCCCCGGCGAGCATCGCATCAAGCCCATCAGTTTTTCGTACTTTGACTTGGCCAGTAGCTCCTATCGCACGGTCAGCACACCCGAGCTTGTGCTGCGGGTGCGAAAGGGAGCTCGGCAGGTGGCATCGGTGGGCGGCGCAATGACCAAAGAGGAAGTTCGCCTCGTAGGGCAGGACATACGTTTTATCAAGACGGATGTGCGCCTCTACCGGCGTGGGGGCCAGGCAATGATTCCGCGGTTTGCTTGGGCCCTCACTGTTTTCCCGTTGCTGGTGCTCGGGGCAGCGGTCGTCTATCGCCGCCACGTGGATCGCCTGGCTGGGGATGTGGCGTATGCCAGGAGTAGGCGTGCCAATCGCTTGGCCATGAGGAGATTGCACAAGGCCAAGGGGCTGATAGGGCAAAAGACGGAAAAGGAGTTCTATGCCGAAGTGGGGCGCAGCTTGCTGGGGTACGTGGCCGACAAACTGAATACTTCGGCCGCTGGCCTGCTGAGCGAGGAAGTCGAGAGGCAACTCCTGGCACGCGGCGTGCCTTCTCCTCAGGTGGAGGCCCTGATGGCTTGTTTGCGCGAGTGCGACTATCGCCGTTTCGCCCCCATCAGCTCTAGTGTCGAGCAGATGAAGCAGTTCTATGAACGGGCGAAAGACGCTTTGGTGGGAATAGAGAGCGCTTTTTAGCCATGAAGCGAATCGTGTGGACAATCACGGTGTTCGTGGCTCTTCCCGTTATCGGGGCGTTCGCCCAAGGGCGGAGCTATGCCGAAAGACTGATGCGTGAGGGAAACTCGCTCTACGAGCGCGGCGACTACCAGGCCGCTGTCGCCAGATACCAGGAAGCTCTAGAAGCCGGATACGAGAGCGGAGCCCTCTATTTCAACCTGGGGAACGCGTACTACCGGATTGGTGATGTGGGCAGGGCAATCCTGAACTACGAAAGGGCCAGGCGGCTTCTTCCTGACGACGAAGAGGTGCGCTTTAATCTCGAGCTGGCTAATCTAAGAGCTGTGGACCGGATCGTAATCCCGCCGCGCTTCATACTGCTCCGCTGGATGGAGGACTTTAAGAACTGGCTTGGTCTTGGTGCACTCTTCTGGCTGGTCATGGGGTTGTATGCGGGAGTGGCGGGGCTACTTGTTGGTATCATACTGGACCGGCAAGGCAAGATGCGTCGCATCCTGCGCACGGTAGTTTGGGTTTTGGCCGTGCCGCTGGTGGTCTTTGCCCTGAACCTTGCCGTTCGTCTACACGAGGCGCACCAAAGCAACGAGGCAATTGTTCTGGAAGACAAGGTGGCAGCCCGGAGTGGTCCAGACCAGGACTTCTCAGAGCAGTTTTTCTTGCACGCGGGGGCCAAAGTCCGCGTCGAAGAAGTGAGCGGCGGATGGTGCCGGATTCGGTTGCCCGACGGCAAGGTGGGTTGGTTACCCGCGGCAACCATGGAAAGAATCTGATCAGTGGAGGCCCCGGTGTGGGGCCTTGTCTTTTAGGCTCCCGAAAGTGCTGGGATGGTGAGGGCAGGATGTTGAAAGCACCTTATCCCACGGCCCAGGAGCAGTTCAAAGCTGGTTACTGTCTCCGGATGGAGCGGGCCACGGTCGTTGCTCTATTGCTCCTGATCCTCTGCTTTCAACTTGTGCCCCGGTACGAGGCGAGAAGGAGGCCCCTGCCGCTTGTCCCCCCTGCGATGGAGGTGCAGGAGGTGCCTGTGACGCGCCAGCACGGTGCGGTGGCCCCTCCGCAACGTCCTGCTGTGCCGGTCCCGGTGGACGACCCCGAACTGCCTGCTGACGAGACTATCGAGCTCACAGAGCTCTCCTTTGCGCCCTCTTTATCCGGCGCGGGCGACCCTTTAGGCGAAGCCCCCGGATTGGTGACCCCTCCGCGTCCCGTCGCCGAGGTGTTTCCAGAATATCCCAAGTCTGCTCGAGAAAAGGGAATTCAAGGAGTGGTGAAGCTAAGCCTTCTGGTAGCTGCCGATGGGACAGTTGCCGAGGCCATCGTGATCTCGAACACGACAGGGAGCGAGGCGTGCGCGCAGGCCGCTCTGAAGGCGGCGCGGGCTACCCGCTTTATCCCTGGTCGTAGGCGGGGGGTTCCAGTGCCAACCTGGACAATCAGGGAATACGGCTTCTACTTTTAGGCCTTGTGCACCAGCACTCAAGAGGAACCGAGCAAGGAGTCGCCTTCACAAGATCGAAGAGTACGCGCGCCTGGCCGATATCCGATGGCCACGGTGGCATCCTGGCTGCTCCCCATTTCATTGCTCGTTGCCCGTCTGTGAGGAATAGTAGCTGGCTGATCGCTTTGTCGCCCGGCTGAGATCGTGTGGCATTGTGCAGGCAGGGCCAGAAGCGTGCAGCAGGAGTTTTGGAGTCTTTCTGATAACAAGTGCGCCACTCCTGACAACGAATTTGACACGGGCCGTTATTTTGCCGGAGGGGCTCGTTGACCGAGGCTCACCACACCTCAGATTCTTCTTGTTTTACGCCGCGGCAGGAGCCATATGGACGGGGTACTCTGCTGGCACGGCGTTTGCGAGAATCAGGTTGACAAATGGGCGCGGTTGTCGTATATTAGTTAGTGGAAGGCAGGCAAGGTGAAGGAGGCACGGCAGTTATCCAGTGGCTCCCACCTGGCTGCCTAAGTGGAGAGGTGAAGGGGCGGCGCAGTGCCGCAATAGGTGATAGGCAAGCCTGAGGCACAAGGGCCTTTGCCCAACGCGAGACAGGGGTGCACTAGCGAAGAGGCATTTGGCGGGCAAGGCCCTGCGCATCAGTCTCATGGGAGGCGATACCCATGGCAAGACACACAGCATCTGCTACTCTCGTGGTGCTCGGGGGAGCGCTTATGCTCCTCGTGCTGGGGTGCTACACGCAGCTGGCAACGGTCCGCGTGGAGAGCAGCGCCACGTACGAGGACGAGTACGAGGAGCGCTACGTGGAGGCAGACACTACCACTGACGCTCCTCGGGACTCCACGGTGTATCACCGGGTTGACGTGTACCACCATGGCCTTTGGGGGCGGCCGTACTACGTCTACGACCCGTGGTGGTACTGGTGGGACCCTTACTATGCTTACCCATGGCGGTTTTCCTTCGCATGGCGCATCCACTACTACTGGGACCCATGGTACACCTGGTATCCTTACTGGGGTGATCCGTGGTATTGGACGCCTTTCTCATACTACGGCGGGTGGGTGTACTACAGGCCATATTGGGGGTGGTCTTCCTACTACTATCCGCGGTACCGCTACTGGGACCAGCCGTATGCGCGTCGGCCTTTTACCCGGCGACCCATGCTGGAGGGTGCTGGCGGCGAGCCAATGGCCCCGCCGATGACCGCAGTCTCTGGTACACGGACGCGCTCTCCGCATGAGGGAATGGGGGCAGCGCAAGAAGAAGCGCGTCCTCCAGTGGACCAGCGCCGTCCCATAGCCCGGCGCGCGGAGGAGTCAGGCGCTCACCGCGTCGGGCGGGAGGAGGCTCCTGCGCAGGCCAGAGAGGTACCGCGTAGGATTGAGCGGGGTACAGAAACTCCTCCACCACGGGTCACGCGCGATGCCGATATAGCCCGGCGTGTACCCAAGAAAGAGCCGCCGGCCACCGCGCCCGCCAAGCCGGCGCAGACAAATCCTCCACCCCAGCGCGTGCGCGAACGGAGTGCAGGTAGTTCATCGCCGGTCAGATCTGCCCCGAAGCCCAGTTACAGCCCGCCGCCCACCTACTCGCCGCCCCCGGCCTCGCACTCGGGTTCCTCGGGCGGGGGCAGCAGTGGCGCCGGTGGCAGCAGACAGTCTTCTGGCAGTAGTCGCAGCCGCACGCGCGGATAGGCCAGCCGCCAACCCGGGCCAGGCCCAGCGTGACAGAAAAGAACGGAGCAGGCGATGAAAAAGTATTGTCTACCGACTCTGCTCCTTGCCCTCGTCATAGGTGGGGCAGGAGCCCAGACATTTGAGAATACGGTCTTCCAGATCGGCGAAGGGGTCAGCGTGAGTGCGCGGGCAGGAGGCATGGGGGGTGCTTACCAGGCGGTGGCCGAGGACTATTCGGCTACGTATTACAACCCTGCTGGCTTGGCGCAGATCAGGCGCATGGAGTTTTTTGGCACCCTTTCGCACGCTATGGGCAAAGACCAGGCAAGCGCCTTTGGTTATCAGATGACGTCGGAGGCGAGCTTTACCCGCTTGGGGTGCATTGGTCTTGTTATTCCGGTGCCCACCTACCGGGGGAGCCTGGTGTTCGCGGGAGGCTACAACCGTGTGCGCAGCTTCGACGGGCAGTTTGATTTTGCTTGGACCCTGGCGCTCCCCGACGGTCAGGTGCACCAGAGCTGGAACGAATTGGAAGGAGGCGGGCTCAACAACTGGGTCTTGAGCGGCGCCGTGGATATGTCTCCCAACCTCTCGCTGGGTGCCTCTCTCAACTTCTGGACCGGCAGAGATGATTACCAGCTGAGCTTTCAGGAAAAGGACCACTTAGACTTGTACACGTTCAATGTTTTCGAAAAGGACGATAACATTGACACTCGCTTCACCGGCACGAACTTCCGCCTGGGCGCTTTGTACCATGTGGGCCGCGTATTGCGCTTCGCCGCCACTATGAGCACACCGTTGACGCTGACGGGCAGGGAGGATTGGGGATACGCGGACACCGAGACCTTTGATGACGGTAGGCGAAACGTGTCCCAGCGCTCCGGTACCTTCGAGTACCGCGTCTCCTCGCCGTTTGGCTTCGGCTTTGGTGGTGCTGCCAGCGTAGCCTGGCTCACCGTGGCTGGCGACGTCTTCTACCAGGACTGGTCGCAGGTGCGTTTCAAGAGCGACCCGCCAGTGCAGGGATGGAGCAAGGGAGAAGCCAACTTGGCTATTCAGCGCACCTACCGAGCGACCACACAGGTGCACTTGGGCGGCGAATTGAGCATTCCAGGGCTTGGCACCCAGCTTCGCGCCGGGTACGCTGTGATCCCCTCGCCATTCAAGGGGGCCCCGTCGACGCACGACCGCGAGTACGTGACGTTCGGTGTGGGGTTCTTGCTTGATAAGCAGCTCAAGTTCGACCTGGCCTGGGTGCGAGGGACGTGGGAGCAGACCACCGGGGCACTCTCGGAAGACCTCACCCGCGTCGACGAGCAAGTGACCAAGAACACCGTCTTTGCCAGCATCGCCGTGCGCTTTTGAGCGTGAACACGGCGCGACACCTACAGAAGATGGGGGTCGCGCCTTTTCTGTTTTGCGGTGTCAGAACCGCCGACCAGGCTGACAAGAGGCGCACCAGGGCGGGCACCCCACACCTCCTGGCACCATGCCACCAAGATCGCGGCATCTAATTAGCAATGAGCCAGCAGCGGTACAATTTCGACTACAAGTATTCCGGCTACCTGCAGCAGTTCATCGACGCGCTGTCCAAGACCCAGGACCCGCGCGACATGCTGGAGCAAGGGTTCGAAGTCATTGCCTCCATCACGCGGTACAAGTTCATTGTCTTCCTGGAGCGTCGGGGCTCGGTCTTGGAATGCAGCGATGGCCGACCGCGCCCCCGCGGATTCCGTGCTCCCAGCACGACTGAAGTGGGGCGAGAGCTAGTGCAGCTGATTAGTACGCAGTTGGAGACCCACCCCGGCGAGCGCTATGTGCGCCTCAATCAAATCCACGCCAGCCCCTACCGTACCCTCGCAGAGCATCCTGGCCTTGGCTCAGGGCTAGCCGTTCGGTTACAAAGCAGCACGGGGAATGGGGACTATGGCGTCCTCTTTTTTGGCTGCGCCGACGAACGCATCCTCAATACCTTCGAACTCGATCTCATCGAGAGCCTGGTCAACCGGGTGCTCGAGCTTTTTGCGCGAACCAGAGTGGAGCGCGAGATCGTATGGGGAGAATCGGCCGCTATGGCTGCGGTGCGCGACATGGTGGAAAAGGTTGCGCAGTCAGAGGCCAACGTGCTCATCCGCGGCGAATCGGGCACCGGCAAAGAGCTCATCGCTCGGCTAATCCATGACCGCAGTCGGCGTCGAGGCAAGGTTTTCGTGGACGTGAACTGCGCGGCGCTTCCGGAGACGCTTCTTGAGAGCGAGCTTTTCGGCCACGAGAAGGGGTCGTTCACCGGCGCCATCAGCCAGAAAATCGGCAAGTTCGAACTGGCCAACGGCGGGACTCTGTTCCTGGATGAGATCGGCGATACCTCGTTGGCCATGCAGGTCAAGATGCTGCGTGTGCTTCAAGAGGGAGAGTTCACGCGCGTGGGCGGAAATGAGAAGATAAAGACCGATATCCGTGTCATCAGCGCCACCAATCAGAGCTTGGAAGAACTGATCGAAAAAGGTCTGTTCCGGCGCGACCTGTTCTACCGCCTGAATGTGATTCCCATCTACATTCCGCCTCTGCGCGAGCGGCCGGAGGACATTCCCGACTTGGTGGAGCACATTCTCACCCGGTTCAGCAGTCGCCTGGGCATTCGCTACGTTCTTACCCCCAGGGCTATTGCTCGTCTGCAGGCGTATCCGTGGGTGGGGAATGTGCGCGAATTGGAAAACCTGCTGGAGCGGACCATTACGCTGGCTTCCAGCACGGTGATCGATGAGAAAGACCTTCGGCTTGAGCCGGTGGCGGGAAAAGCACGCGGCACATGGGATTTCCGCAGCGAGACCCGTCCTTTGCGCCAGGTGGTTGCCGAGGTGAGGCAAGCCTATTGCAAAGCGGCCTTGGAGCGCTTTCATGGCAACAAGTCCAAGGCAGCAGCCGCGTTGGGCATCAGCAGGATGATCTTCAATAGATACCTGCAGGGGGTGGAAGGCGATGCATGAGGACATTTTCACCGCCCGCCTCAAGGAGCAGGACATCATTGATAAGCTCAATGATATCTGCGAAGAGAACACAGCCACCACGCGCTGCTCGACGGCAGTATGGGATAGCGACGCCAACCAGATCACGGAACGGCATTTCTGCCATCGAATCTGCAAGTACTATCTCTTCAACAACGTAAAGATCCGCCGGCGGTTTTGCGACGTGGACGATCTGAAGTACGCCCGGATGGTGATCCAGACTTCTCGCCCACAGCGGTATGTGTGTTGGTCTGGCTTTACGTGCTTCATGGTTCCCATCGTCGTCTATGATCGAGTGGTGGGGCTGATCTCCATCGGCGAGTTTCTCACGGTGGAACGCCCGCACCTTTCGGAGCGCTTCTTCGCTGTGGTTGATGATTTTGGCTTGCCGCGGGCGGAGATCGAGGAGGAGATCCGCAACAACGTCCCGGTTTTTACCGAGGAAAATATTCGCGGCCTGATCGCCTCGACCGAGTTTCTCGCGCAGGTGATTGCCGATATCCTCATGGGCGAGATTAGCCTAAGCTTCAACTTTGACCTTCTTGTGCGACGTTACACTAGGCTGGCCGAACAGGACTGGCGGCGATTTTCGGCTGAGGAGTTGAGTAGTTTCCTCATTCTCAAAAACATCATCAAGCTGCAGAACCTGTTCTTGCGCTACGCCCTGCGGAAAATTGCCGAGGAGAAGAAGATTGCGTTGCACAAGACGTTGATGCCATATCAGATCGTCCTTACCGCGGCGGAGAACCTGCGTGCTAACCGCGACAGGGAAAAGTCGTACCGCCAAATTGTTTCCGCCATCCGACAGGTGGAAGAGTACACGCTGCAGTCCATGCGCGGTTTGGCGTTGGGGGACAGCCAGTGGCTTGCGGTGACGGAAAAGAAGCAGGTTGATCTACGCAAGCTCTTGCGCCAAGTGGTACAGGGAAAAAAGCCGCTATTGGAGCACAAAAAGGTCGCTGTGGACGTGCGTGTGCGCACCGGAGGCGCCGCGCTCTGGGGGCGCCCTGACGATCTGGAGTTCTTGTTCAGCACGTTGCTGGAGAATGCCATCTTCGCCGTGGAAGAGCACACCGGACGCATTCGTCTGACCGCTGCGCGTGAGAACGGTGGCGTTGTGGTCACCTGCGCCGATAACGGGTGTGGCATCGCGCCGGAGGAACTGCCCAAGATCTTTGACCAGGGTTACCGCGGCAGGCGCTTTGCGCGGCTTCATCCAAGCGGGGCCGGTTTGGGCCTGTCGCTGGCGCGCCACATTGTGCATGCCCACGGCGGACACATCAATGTAGAGAGCGCACCCGGAAGGGGGACTACCTTCACGGTGGTTTTCCCCTCCTACGCGCTGGGAGGAGCATCGAGCAATGACTAAGGTACTGTACGCCGAGGACGTCGAATTCCTGCGGCAAGGCATCTGTGCCGACCTGCGCGAGGCCGGCTTCGAGGTGGCCTCTTGCCCACTTGACCGCCAGGAGGCGCTGCGCACTGTAGACGCTCATCTGCCTGACGTGTTGTTGCTGGACGTGATGAGCGAAACCAACATCCACGAGGGTCTGGCTATTGCCGAGCAACTCCGCCAGCACCCCCGGCGCAGGGAAGGGCGCATGAAGGTGCTGCTACTGACCATTTTCCGCCAGGACGATGAGGCAATCCGTGAGGCTCTGGAGCGGGGATTGGCTGACGGCATCGTCACCAAGCCCACTACCAGCGAGAGGATCGTGCGCGAAATCAGCAGAGTGATTGGCAACTGAGACGACGGCCATGCTCAAACCTCCTTCGGAATTGACCTCTCTGCCCTGGCTCTCGGATCGGAGCAAGGTGTACGTCAACTGGGCTGGCGCTGAGCGCGTGCGGGCTGATGTGCTCGGCGTGGAGAACAGGTACCGAAAGTGGCAGCACCTGTACGAGGACGACCCGAAGGCCTGCATGCGCGCGCTTCGCTTGGCAGTAGCACAGTCCCGAAACAGCCTGAGCGCCTTCATCGGCTGCCCTGATCCAGCGCACGTGGTGTTCACCACCGGCTCGGAAGCAGCACTCAAGGACGTGCTGTTCGCCCACCAGATTGTGCCCTATGGTGCCCGTATCTTAGTCACCGACTGCGAGTTCTATGGCATCTACAGCAAAGTTGCTCCGCCCCGCTATCATGCCGATGTGGCACGCGTTGCCGAGAAGACCACCAGCCAGGGCATAATTGATGAGATCATAGGGCGGGTGCACGAGGATACGCGTCTCCTGCTTCTGAGCCATGTCTGCTACAACACGGGTGTAGCGCTGCCAATTGCGGATATCTGCGCGCGCGTCAAGGCGGGGCGCCCGGATGTATTGGTGTTGGTGGACGGGGCGCAAGCGGTTGGTCATGTGCCCGTCGCGGTCCAAGAGCTGGGATGCGACTTTTACGCTGGCGATGCGCACAAGTGGCTGGTGGGCCCAGACCAGACCGGATTCCTCTACGTTCGCGCGCCGGAACACCTGCAGATTATTGCGCGCGATGCCTCTTCGCCCTTCGCGGTCCATCCACGGTTAAATCAAGACAAGGGCTCCAGGAGTGGCGCCGTGGCCTTTGCGTTGGCGGCCCTGGGCGACAGCCTGCGTCCTTTTATGGATCGCGACACGATGGCGCGCGCGTTCCGCTACGTCTGCGCCCTTGCCGAGGAATTCCGCACGCGTTGCGTGGAAAGACTACAGGGTTTGTTCCGGGTGTACCCTAGCCCTCAGTGTGAGGGGCGGACCGCCATCGTTTCGCTTGTCCCGCAAGGTTTTGCCTCTGGCGCGGCCGTGCTGGACCGTTTGCACGATGACCTGCTGGCAGAAGGGGTCCATTGTGCTCTCATCAATCGCGTACCGGCCGCATATGCGGAGCATTTGACGGCGCCGCCCATGTTGCGGTTTTCTTTCCACGTCTGGAACAGCGAGGCCGATGTAGAAGCTATTGTGCACAAATTGGAGCTGGTTGCGAGACGAACCCTCATGGCCGCCATGGCTCGGTTGTGACTGGTGAGCGGGGCCAAGGTGTATTGGTGGGCGAAAACCTCGCTCCAGATTCATTGCCTGTATCACCCGGGGGAAACCGCGATGGTACTGCGGACCAGATTCGGCTTGGTGCTTACGTGCGAATACGATAGCGACGGAGTTATTCTTGTCCCAAAACGAGACGGAAAAGAAAGGATGATAGGAACACACCATGAATGAGGGCACTGTTTTGCAGCGGCGGTTTTTCCGGGGCTTCAGCACCCGACAGATTTTGACTCTTCGTGCTACGTGCCTTCTGTGGCTCCTTTGGCTCGTGCTCTTGGGCAGCCTACTCACCCTGGTTGCCTGCGGCAAGAACTCTACAGAGCCGCAGGCAGAGAAGGATGTAGGCGTAAACGTGACTGGGACTTTGACTCTGCCTGCCGAGGCTCCGGGGAAGTGGTATGCGGTGGCGGTGGATAGCGACACCAGCAGCGCGAACGGTTTTGCGAAAGTAATTACCGGGACCTGTGGCACAGGCCTGAGGGTGACGTACGAAATGAAAGATGTTCCTGCCGGGACCTACTACGTCTATGCGGTTGTGTGGGTGGTGAGTACCCCGCTTTCTGCTCCCACAAGTGGTGACTACGTCGGTTTCTACGGCACACAAGGGACTATTCCTTCGGCGCCTAACGCCTCTGTGCCGAGTTCAGGAAGGGTGACCTTTGACATTACCTTGGTGGTGCTCCCTTAGAAGCTTCTCACCACATTGCGTCCGTTGCCACCTGCACTACTTTCTCATCCGTGGCCACCCGGAGCATAAAGAGCGCTTGCAACTTCAAGTTCTCTGGCGTAAATTTGGCCCGACTGGCAAAAATCACCCGGACTCGCAAGTCCAACCCGAGGACAAGATCCTGTCAGGCAGCAGCGAGGGCTGCTGTTCACTGGGTCCGTGGGGTTTCTCAAGGCATAGGAGGAGACAGTGGAATTCTCAAAGTCGTTCTTTCTGAGGCTGGTAGTGGGCGTCGGAGTCTGCCTGTTGGCAGGAATTGTCGGAGGTGTTTTTACCAGGAGCGCCGTGCAGAACTGGTACCCGACGCTGGCTAAGCCGGTCTTCACGCCACCGTCCTGGCTTTTTGGCCCCGTGTGGACGGTGTTGTATGTGTTGATGGGCATCGCCATAGCTATGATCTGGCACAAAAGTCCTGGGAGCAACGCTGCTACGGTTCTTTTCCTGGTCCAACTCGTGTTCAATGTGCTTTGGTCCCTCTTCTTCTTCGGGCTCCGTTCTCCCGCTGTGGCGCTGGTGGACATCCTCCTGCTGTGGGGGACGCTCCTGGCCACGCTTCTCGCATTTTGGCGCATCCTGCCGGTGAGCGGCATCTTGCTTATGCCATATCTCCTCTGGGTGAGTTACGCGGCGGTCCTGAATGCTTCCATCGTATACCTGAACCGTTGAACCCTGGGCGCCGAGCCATGCGGATGGATGAAAAGCCGGTCGTGGTGGTAAGCAAGTGCCTGGGATTTGCCCCGTGCCGGTACAACGGCGTGACTATCCCCAGCGAGTTCGTCGAAAAGCTGGCGCCTTTTGTCCGCTATGTTCCCGTCTGCCCCGAGGTGGAAATTGGCCTGGGGGTTCCGCGAGAGCCCATTCGCGTGGTCAAGCACAAAAATATGCTACGGCTTGTCCAGCCGGCCACAGGTCTGGATGTGACAGAGAAGATGGAACATTTTGCCTCAGCATTCCTCGTCGCGCAGCAAGGGCGAGTGCATGGCTTCATTCTGAAGGGTCGTTCACCTTCTTGCGGAATCAAGGACACAAAAATCTTTGCGGGCACGGACAACGCAGCTGTCTCGCACAAGGGGAGTGGCATCTTTGGCGCGGCGGTGTTGGCACGTTTCGGTCACTTACCAGTAGAGGATGAAGGACGACTCAGCAACTTTCGCATTCGAGAGCACTTCCTCACCCATTTATTCGCCACCGCCCGGTTTCATGAGGTCAGGACGGAGGGCAAAATGGGTCGACTCGTGGATTACCACAGCCAGCACAAGCTCCTCCTCATGGGCTATAGTCAAAAACACCTCAGAGCCATGGGAAGGCTTGTGGCCAATCCGGAGCACAAGCCGCTCGCACAACTGCTCGACGAGTATGAGCGTCTTTTGCACGCGGCACTCGCTCGCCCTGCTCGCCCCTCTGCCATGATCAATGTGTTTATGCACGCGTTGGGTTATTTCTCGTCCCAACTTGGAGCGAGGGAGAAAGCGTTCTTCCTTGATACGCTGAGTCAGTTCCGGGAGAAGAGGGTGCCTCTCAGCGTGCCGCTCGCGCTCCTCAAGTCATGGATTGCCCGCTTCGGACAGCCCTACCTGGAGCCTCAAGCCTTTCTCAACCCTTATCCCGAGGCGTTGGTAGAGATTTCCGATTCGGGGAAGGGGAGAGACCTGTGACAAAGGTTTGGGGCAGGAGAGCATAGCCACCGGGCACACAAGGCTGTGGCTGGCAGTGCTGGGGGCAGTCGGTCGAGTTGAGCAGGGGTGAAGGCTCGCGCCCTACAAGCGAGGAGTGGAACGGTGGATAGTCACATCGGGAACGCGGAGGAGCACGGTGGCGAGAATGGTGCCCCGGAGGGTACGAGTTCGATACCCAAGGAGCGGGCTTGTGCGCCGCACGTGCCGGGGGCTGTTGAGGATCCGGTCCAGGCGAGCGCTGTTCCTCCACCAACTTCTCTTGCGGCAGAGGGCTGATACACTTTGCGACCGACGGGAAGGATTCCTCTACCGAGGCCACCGTTCTCCCTCGTCTCTTTTTCGGGGTTTGCATGCCGCTTCCGTATTGCCCCCTAGTTTCCCAGTGCCAGACGGGTGGATGGCCCTTCCGCCCCCGGAGGCTTGAGCGCTGTTTGGTACGTGTGCCCGTGCGCAGGCTTTGCTCACGCGCCGCAACTCGCACAAGGCGGCTGGTCGTTTCGGGGAAGCGTGAAAGAATAGAGGATCTGAGCTGTTCTATGAAAGAGTAGAAGGCGCTGTGGAAGTTGGTCCTGCAGGGCCCAATCCCGAGAAGAGTGGACGTCAGCGGAAGTTAGCTGGTTGAAGAGGTTGGCGGTTATTTGCAAGTTAGTAGGTCCTTCCCTTGTGAGGAACCACATGCGGTGTAGAATCGGCGCGCGACTTGTAGGTTGTCTCATCGGTTTGTTTTCTGGCATTGTGATTGGCTCAGCCGTTCTCGCGCAGGCAGGTGGACGGTTTGCCATGGAGGCGAACATAGGGCACTCTTGGGCCAGCCACTGGAGCCCTCGCGACAAGCCGCCAGGCACCCAAGTAGTGGTGGGCTGGCAGCCAGGCCTGATGGTCTCCGCCAGCACCACCGCCGATTTGGGTCGCTGGCTCACTGCAGAACTCGGCATAGTCCTTACCGAAAAAGGTGCCCACCACACGGTGACCACCTTTTCCTTCCCCTTTGGCGCGATGGAACTGACGTATCGTTTTAGGTACCTTGAGGTCCCGGTTCTGTTCAAGACCTATTGGCTTAAAGTTGGGCCGGGAAGAATCTTTACCTATGGCGGAGGTTACGTTGCGGCTGCTTGGGCCGCGCGGTATACCTTCTACAACGAGCAAAAAGGTGGCGCCTCCCGGACCCTCACGGATGTGGAGCGTGGAGATGTGGGGTTTGTCTCCGGCTTTGGGTGTGAGGTTCCTTTGGGCAAAATAGCGCTGGTAGTGAAGTATCGCTACTCAATGGGATTCGTGGACCTGACGCTGGACACGGACCCTGTGCACATCGCGGAGTTTCACGGGGTAGATTTCCCGGTGATTCTGCTCCGCAACTTCTCCCACGCGGTGATGACTGGGGTGCGCTACCGCCTGAGGTGAAGCCATGATTCACATCGAACGCCTCAAGAACTTGAATGACCGGCCTTTGGCCAAAGGTGCCTTCGTCCTCTACTGGATGCAGGCCAGTCAGCGCGTCGAATACAATCACGCGTTGGAATATGCCATCGACCGAGCCAACGAACTGGGACTGCCGGTGGTTGTCTTCTTTGGTCTAACGGAACACTTTCCTGAGGCGAACCGGCGGCACTACCTTTTCATGCTCCAAGGCCTCGCTGAAGTGGAGCGTGGGCTCCACGAACGGCGCGTGAAGCTCGTGGTCCGCCGCGGATCGCCAGAGTTGGAGATAGTCCCTGTGGCGCGCGGTGCGGCGCTCGTCGTGGTGGATTGTGGGTACTTGCGCATTCAGCGGGGGTGGCGCACCTACGTGGCAAAGCGGCTGCAGTGCCCCCTCATCGAAGTTGAAAGCGACGTGATAGTCCCGGTTGACACTGTGTCCCACAAGGAGGAGTATTCTGCTGCCACGTTGCGGAGGAAACTCTCCCTCCTTCTGTTCCATTTCCTGCAGCCCCTTGCCCCACGCGAACCACGGGTCTCTTCTTTGGAGCTGGACATCCCGGGGGCCTCGCTCGCAGATCCTGAAGCCATGTGTGCATCTTTGCGCGTGGACGAAACGGTTCCCCCCAGTCCACTTTTCCGAGGTGGCACCTCAGAGGCGAAGAAATGGCTCACGCTTTTTGTTGAGCACAAATTGGAGCATTATGCCACGCGACGAAGCGATCCTGGCAACGACTTTCTCTCCCAGCTGAGCCCTTATCTGCATTTTGGCCAGATTTCGCCCCTGTACGTGGCTCTGCAGGTAACTCAGGCGCAAAGCCCTGGGACTGATGCTTTCCTTGAGGAGCTGGTGGTGCGACGAGAATTAAGCATGAATTTTGTCTCCCGTAACCCCAACTACGACTCTTTCTCCGGACTACCCGCCTGGGCACAAAAGACGTTGCAGAAGCATAAGAACGACCCCCGCCCTTACCTCTATTCGCTCTCCGAATTGGAGCAGGCCCGGACCCATGACCAGTACTGGAATGCTGCGCAAAAGGAGATGGTATTGAGTGGCAAGATGCACGGCTACATGCGCATGTACTGGGGGAAGAAGATTCTGGAATGGAGCCCTACGCCCGAAGAGGCGTTCCGGCGCTGTTTGTACCTCAACAACAAATACGAACTCGATGGCCGCGATCCAAACGGTTTTGCGGGGGTTGCGTGGTGTTTTGGCAAGCACGATCGGCCATGGGCCGAGCGCCCTGTGTTTGGGCTGGTGCGCTACATGGCCGAAAGCGGCTTGCGCCGCAAATTCGACATGGAAAGCTACTTGCGCAGGGTGGCGTCGCTCGAACAGGTGGGGATGAAGAGGGTCTAAGTGCTGACGAGCCCGATTCTACCTGGGATTGGCCAATTGGTGGAGCCGGTCTGGAGGAACGTTCAAGGCTTCCGCAGAGTCGCGGTGAACGCCTGGCGGAGTGAGAGGGGTAAAGTGGCCGGCGGGCGCAGGTGGAAGGTGCAAGGGAACGCGGGCTCCGCACGGGGCAGGAGTGTACGCGCATGCCAGAAGAAGTGGCACAAAGGAGATAGGTCAGGCAATGAAGTACGTCCGGTTGGGTGAACGTGGTCCCGTGGTTTCTACGGTTGGCTTTGGCGCGTGGGCAATTGGCGGCAAGAACTGGGGACCCACTGATGACAGGATTTCCAAACGAGCGCTCCATGAGGCTCTCGACCGAGGCGTCACGCTGATCGACACGGCCGACGTCTATGGTTTCGGACATTCGGAGGAGCTGATTGCAGAGGTCCTCGCCGAGCGGGGCAAGGGGAATGTGCTGGTTGCGACCAAGGTGGGAAACGACTTCTACCACGCCAGCGCTGCTGACGACAGAGGGTATGGCCCTATCCGTCAGAACTACGAGAAAGACTATCTGGTGTGGGCGACCGAGCAGTCATTGCGACGTTTGCGCCTGGAAACCATCGACATACTGCAGCTGCACAGTCCCGATTTGGACAAGCTTGTGCGCGAGGAGCCATGGCTGGCCCTTGCCGAGTTGAAAAAGACAGGCAAGATCCGCTACGCCGGGCTGAGTGTTCAGTCGTTCAAGGAGACGGAACAAGCGTTCCTGCTCGAGGAGCATGCCGACCTGCTTGAGTCCATTCAGGTGCGCTACAATCTCCTGGAGCGCGAGGCAGAGCGAGTCCTGCTGCCCACTGCCCAACGACTCGGACTGGGGGTCATCGTGCGCATCCCGCTGCTTTTCGGTTTCTTGACGGGCAAATTCTCGCGGGCCACACGCTTCGGTCCGGATGACCACCGTCGCATGAACCTGTCGCCTGAGAAGATTGAGGCTTATTTCAACAGCCTCAAGGACTATGAGTTTCTGTTTGAGCGCCATCCTGGCCTGACACGCGCTCAGGTGAGCTTGGCCTTCTGTCTTTCTCACCCTGCCTGCCACACGGTTATTCCCGGTGCAAAAACCCCTGAGCAGGTGGCAGAAAACTGCGCAGCGTCCGACTTGCCGCCACTCTCGCTGGAGGGGTTGCCACCTCTGGATGCAGACTAAGCAACCATTCACGCGAAGAGTTGTTCGGCCACCACGGTGGACTGGCTTAGAACAGCATCGGTGGGCGGGAACAAAGCAGTCGAGGACACCAGGTGAAGAAGGCACTCCGTACCTACTGGGCGTGTTCGCCCGGGTGCCCTGGGATGGTAGGCATTTGGAAAAAGCTGCGCATGAAAATGTGGCCCGTCGGTGCCCTGCAGTGCGTGGCTGTGCCCACGGCGGTGCAGTGGATGTCGAGCGTGACGGCAAGCCCCAGAATACCCAGGGCCTTGAGCAGGTTTGCTTTTGGGCCGCCTTGCAAGGAAAGCCTCCGCAGACTGAGGCGCCTGTGGCTCTCTCCTCCTCGGTTTTCTTGCGCCTTCACAAACCTGACGTTGTGTGGTTGGGTGAGTGGCGCCAAGAGATTTCAAGGTTGTTGCCGGTTGTCAGCAATGCGGTATTTCTGCCTCGCCCGAATGGCCAGCTGCGAGAAGAAACTTGAGCTTTTTGCTTGACTTTTCGCAACATAATTGATACATTTATAACGACAAGGGTGCTGACCATCACCAGGAGTCGACGGGATCCTGGCGCGGCAAGTGGGTTTAGGTGGAGGGTCCTGGCCATGCGCAGCTTAGTGGTGCTTGTGAGCGGGGTGGCGGTGATTGTGAGCCTTGGGGTGTCGTATGCGCAGCAAAGGCCCCCAGTGCCATATAAGGGAGAGCGCATGTTGAGCCCCATACTCATCGATCAGCCCACCGCGCAGATCCTTGAGCGGGGAAGTTTCATCGTGGGCGTGCGCGCCTATCCAGAAGGTGGCCTCCTGGGGAATATCTCCGTCGGCCTCACCCATCGGCTCAACTTCGGCGCCTCATTTGGAGGTACTAACATCATCGGAGCTGGGAAGGTGAAATGGAACCCAGACCCTGGCGTCCATTTTGCCTACCGCATTTTCGAAGAAAGCTATGCCATGCCCGACATCGTGATCGGTTACGACAGTCAGGGTTATGGCCCATACATTGACGAGCTGGAGCGATACACTATCAAATCGCGCGGTTTCTACGCCGTCGCCAGCAAGAACTATGGACTCCCCCTCACAGTCGGTGCTCATGTGGGGTTGTGCTACAGTCTTGAGGACAAAGATGGTGACCGCGACTTTGACGTGTTTGGGGGGCTTGACCTAATGCTGAATGATGAGTTGTCCCTTGTGGCTGACTATGACATAGGGATGAACGATAACAACAGCCAGGCCGTCGGTGGGGGGAAGGGCTATCTCAACGTGGGCATGCGCTGGACATTTGCCCAGCGCCTGTATATCGAGTTTGCCTTCAAAAACATTCTCGAGAATCGACAGGACATGAAGTACGCCAATCGCGAGCTGAAGATTGTCTATCTCGAATACTTCTAGCCAGGAGAACCCGGTGGTCAGCAGGCGAGCAAAAGCTGTGGCGTGCAGGGGTTCTGTGCTCCTTCTTGCCCTGGTGAGTACCTTTGCCGCAACAGGATGCTATACCAAGCTGTGGCATCGTCCCGTTGAGGTGGAGGGTGCCGTGGCGAGCACTTACCGTGTAGGCTATGGCGACGATTGTAGCAGTTGCCATAGTCACAATCCGATGCACGAACGAGCTTTCGGTCCCGCGTTCTATCACGATCCCGGATTGTACGCCTGGCAGTGGTACTATCAGGTGCCGTGGTGGATGGATGTCCCAGTTGTTTCTGGGCAGGAGGGAGGTGTTTCTGGCCAGGCTGAGGCGCGCGATTTTTCGCGACGGCATGTGGCCCCCCTGGAGCAACCTTACACGCCCACGACGGTGGGAGGTCAGTCAGGAATGGCACCGCCCATGGGCAAGGTAGGCACTGAGAGCACCACGCCCGCCACGGTGCCGCCGGCCCCGGAGCCGCGCAGGGACTTTGCCCGTCGCGAGTTTGGGGAGCAAAGCGGTGAGCGTCAGCGGGAGGCGAAAACGGACCCGGCAAAGGAATCGGCCCCAGCGAAGGTTAAGAAGCAAGAGTAAGGCGGGGGAGCCCCGTGGGGTAGGGCATCAGGAGGGTGGTGGGGACGAGAACGGCTCAGGCGCAGTGGGCCGTTTTTCATTTGGATCGGTGCGCAGCCACTAAGACGAGGACAGATCGGGCATGGGAAAGGCGAAGCGTCTAATTGCAGGTCTGGTGATCGTCATTTGTGCCGGGGTGGTGAGTCTAGGGCTTTTCGGCTACCTCTCCTTGCGGCGGTCGCTGCCCCAGGAGCGCGGTCGGCTCAGCTTGCCCGGCCTCTACGCGCCGGTGGAGGTGGTGCGTGATAAACAGGGCGTGCCCCATATCTTCGCGCAAAACGAGCACGACCTTCTCATGGCGCAGGGGTTTGTAACAGCCCAGGACCGTTTGTGGCAGATGGACCTTTTGCGCCGAGCTGCACGAGGGCAACTGGCGGAGCTCTTCGGGCCCCGAGTTCTGGAGCATGACCGCCTGATGCGTACCATCGGCATCGGCCGCACCGCTTCCATGATTTATGAGCGCCTTCCTCTGGAGTCCAGGCAGGCAGTGGAGGCCTATGCCGAAGGTGTCAATGCATTCTTGGCACTGGGCAAAGGTGAGTTGCCGCTCGAATGCCTGGTCTTGCGGTACGCGCCCTCGCCCTGGCGACCGGAGGACTGCCTTTGCGTCATTCGTTTCATGTCTTGGACGCTCTGCATGTCTTGGGCTGTGGACCTTACTTATGGCGCATTGGCGGTGGCGGTCGGTCCAGAACGCCTGGCGGAGATTCTCCCGGTGGAACCCTACGCGGGGCCGCGCATCACGGCCCAGACTGACAAGGAGGACATACGCCTGTACGCTGAGGCCCTGGAAGCTCTGCGCAAGGGTCGGGCACAGCTTGGGCTTGCAGACGCGGCCTTCGGAAGTAACAACTGGGCTCTGTCCGGCACAAAGACCACTCGCGGAAAGCCCATTCTTTGCAATGACCCTCACCTGATGTTTGGCGTGCCGGCAATTTGGTACGAGGTTCACCTATCCGGCGGTGGGATAGAGGCCTGTGGGGTGTCCATTCCCGGCCTGCCCGGGATTTCTATTGGCCGCAACCTGCGCATCGCCTGGGGCATCACTAACGGCATGATTGACGATGCCGATTTCTTCATTGAACAGGTGGACACCCTGGAGGGTACCCGCTACCTGCGCGATGGGCAGTGGCTGACCATGAGCACCGTGGCAGAGACTATTGCCGTGAAAGGGGCACCCCCAGTGGTTCTCCAGGTTCACAGCACTGTTCATGGTCCCCTGGTCACCGACGTGCATCGGCTGGGTGCCCGGGTGGGCAAAGCCATCGCCCTGCGCTGGGTGGGGCACGACTACAGCGACGAGATTGCAGCCTTGCGCACCGTCATTCGCGCGGAGAGCTGGTCTGACGTGCAAGCCGGGCTGCGCGACTATGGAACCCCCGCGCAAAACTTTGTCTACGCTGACGTCGAGGGCAATGTCGGCTACACGCTCGGGGGCACAATACCCTGGCGGGGAGGCAGGGACGGGGTGCTCCCGCGCCCAGGTTGGGACTCAAGAAATGATTGGCAGGGCCGAATTCCCTTCGAACGCAATCCGCGCCTGTTCAATCCGGCCAAAGGGTTCGTGGCCACCGCGAACAACGAGATCTGGGACCAGTCCTCTTTGGGCTACATCTCCGCGTACTGGGAGCCGCCGGACCGTATCTCCCGTATCACCGAACGGCTGCAGGAAAAGGCCAAACTTTCCTGGGCTGATTGTCAGCAGTTGCAGATGGACAAGCTCTCGCTGCGTGCTAAGGCAGTTGTGCCCCTCCTTCTCCACGCGTATGAACAGGCAGCTCTCCCTGACACCGGCCTTGTGCATCAGGCCTATCTATTGCTCCGACGATGGGACTGCGTCGAGGACGCACAGAGCGTTGCCAGCACCGTTTTTCATGCGTTCTACCGGAACCTCCTAAGCAGCATCTTTGCCGACGAGATGGGCGAAGAGCTTTACGACTCCTTCATAGGCTTTCCTGGCGTGGTGTACCGCATCGCGGACCGGCTGATTGCTCAGGGGCAGTCGCTGTGGTTCGACGACATCACCACGCCCGACACGGTGGAGACGCTCGACGGTCTACTCGTGCAAAGCTTAGTCAAGGGGGTTGCCGAGCTCGAGGGTGCACTTGGCCCGGATCTGGCGCGCTGGCAGTGGGGGGACGCACACGCGCTCACCTTCCACCATGCTTTTTCCGAGGCCCCTGTCCTGGGCAAGTACTTCGACCTTGGGCCCTATCGGATAGGGGGTTCCACGACGACTGTCTGCAACATCGGATATCCGCTCCGCGAGCCATATCACCCGCACTGGGGTGTTTCTATGCGCATGGTGGTGGACTTTGCTGAGGACCGCCTGATTCATCTGGTGCTTCCTACTGGTCAGTCCGGGCACCGGCTGAGCCGTCATTATGCAGACCAAACGCGCTCCTGGCTGGAGGGTACCCAGCACGTGACTACCATGGACCGGCAGGTATTATTGGCCGGTCGCCACAAGGTGCTCACGTTGGCTCCTCGATAGGGCAGGAGAAAAGAATATGCCTCACGGGTTGATCAAGGACCTGCGTCCTGGCGAGCAGGTGGTGGACTTCTTTGTCCTGCGCAAAAAGGAATTGCGCCTGCGTCGCGAGACCAACGAGTCCTACTTGGCCTTGGAACTTGGCGACCAGTCCGGCCGGATTGCCGCCACCCTATGGGACAACGCGGAAGCACTATGCGCAGATCTGTCGGTTGGCCAGGTCATCAAAGTCAAAGGAGTGGTGGTCGAGTATGCAGGCAGACCCCATTTGAAGCTGGAAAAAGTCCGCCCGGCGCGGGCCGACGAGGTAGAAGGGATGGAGGCGTTTGTCCCCGTGTGCCCGAAAGACCTGGGCGAACTATGGATGCGACTCGATCAACTGGTGGAGGGAATAACTAACCCGCACCTGAAAGGCCTTTTGCAGGCGCTCTTCGGCGATTCGGCGTTTCGTCAGGTGTTTGCCCAGGCACCGGCGGGAAAACTCTGGCACCACAACTATCGCGGTGGCCTGCTGGAACACACGGTTGCCGTAGCTGAGACCTGTGCGGCGGTCCACCACCGCTACTCGCACCTTGACCGCGACCTGCTGGTGACTGGTGCCCTGCTTCACGACGTGGGAAAAGTGCAGGAACTAAAAGTCGATGGGTTCATCGATTATTCGGACCAGGGGAGGCTGATCGGTCACATCGTGCTCGGGGCGGAGATGGTCAGGGAAAAGCTCCGGACCCTGCCTAACTTTCCCGAGGAACTGGCGATGCGCCTCCTGCATCTGATTCTATCGCACCAGGGCAAGGGCGAGTACGGTTCGCCCGTGGTGCCCATGACGCTGGAGGCTATCATCCTCTACTACGCCGACGAGCTGGACTCCAAGGCCAATGCCTTTGAGCGCATTATCGGGAGGGACAAGGAGCAAGGCAAGAAGTGGAGCCGCTACGTGGAGCTCATGGATCGCTTCCTCTACCTGGGCGAGGAGCGCGAGCCCGGCGATGAGCAAAGGGCTTGATTTCTTGGTATGACTTTCTTATATTTCACTCGACAAAAAATCCGGTGTAGCTCAATTGGCAGAGCGGGTGGCTGTTAACCACTAGGTTGTAGGTTCGAGTCCTACCACCGGAGCCGGGTCTTGCAAAGAGGCGCAGCGCATGACAAGGCGCTGTGCCTCTTTTTTTTTCTCTGCTCGTCCTGCAGTCGGTAAAGTGCTGGTTTCTGCACGGGTACGAAAGGAGGCATTACCAGCCCTCTGGTGCTTATAATCATGTGAAGCGGGGCTTTTTGATGCAGGTGCCTGAGGTGCTGGTTAAGGGCAAGCGCTTCCTGGAGGCGGGTGTCTGACATTGGCGGGAGGGCCTGATGGCTCTTCCGAATGAAAGTGTGACCGGCATCGGCAAGGTTGTTGGCGCGGCGGGGGTCATAGCGTGAGGTGTCGAGCAGGTTAACGCACCTCGGAAGCGGACCATTGCCGAATATCGGGGTGCCCATTTGCCTCCCAGCGGAAAAAGCGGAGCTCTTGTGGCGACGGGGGGCGGGTGCTCTCAAGGCCGGTCTTGGCATGGGCCGCAGAGGCAGACCCTGCGATGTTGCGGACGCAGGAGGGTGGCCGTAGGCGGCCTCCTCTTGAAGTGCTCCTGGAAGCCGCCTGGCGCAGGGAACCGCGTGGGGTCCGGGACGTCACCAGGGGCTTCTGCAAGACTCCCTGTCTCTGCGGGTGTCGGGCCGCCGCCACCCAAAGTTGGGAGCGCCAGCCATGGGAGTGCGTAGAGGGGGCCGAACATCGGCATCTTCCAGGCGAAGGATCCGCATCGACATCTTTGCCATCTGCGGAAGGGGGTTACAAAAGAGGTTGCAAGAGATTAGATCGCACCCCCCAGTCCTCGCGGTTGGTGCGACGCCCAGTGATAACGCCTCGTGCAAGCGACGTGTCCAGACGCCAAGGTCGGGGGCGTAAGGGCAAGGCGTGGTGCGATTCTGCAAGGTTCCCCTCTCTCCTCTGTGTGGCGCCAAGGGCATTCTTTCGGAGTCAGTTTGGCGTGATACCGGGAAAAAAATCACTTGACTTTTGGGGCGAAAATGCTTAAATATAACTTGTTGAATGGAATTCAGGCGTTTCTGGGGTCTTTCGCAAGGGGTCCCGCGACCCATCTTTACCGATGACCTTGATGGGTCAACAAAAGTGGCGGCTATCTGTTCAGCCCGGGAGGGAGAGCCAAGAAGGTGGTATGCCCTCGTCATACACTTCTGTTTCACCAGGGGCATCCGCGGGAGGTGCCCCGCACAGCAGTGAAGCGTAGCCCACACCTTATCTCCCCTTTTGTCGGCACTGCATTGACGGTTTCTCTACCCCGACCAAATGGTCTATTGCCCAGCAGAGATTCGCACCACCGATCAGAGGCGCATGCAGGAGAGAGGAGCAAGCAGTCATGGCGAAGTGTACACATCTTTGGCAGATGGCACATGTCCGCTTCGGGCTGATTGCGTTCGAAAAGTGTTTCCACTGTGGCATGGTGAGGACGTACTTCTCTCCTGAGGATGCCCTCCCTCTGGGCGAGGAGTACCGCGAGGAGGAGCACTTTTGGAGCCGCGTGGAGACGGCCCAGTCTTTTCGGTTCGACCTGGAGTGCAGTCGGTGC
This sequence comes from candidate division KSB1 bacterium, assembly GCA_034506335.1. Classification (NCBI taxonomy): domain Bacteria; kingdom Pseudomonadati; species Candidatus Zhuqueibacterota bacterium. The sequence goes on along the minus strand of JAPDPR010000036.1, from coordinate 13,217 downwards.
GGCCAGGTGGAGGACTTTTCGCAGCTCATGGGGTTGATGCACTGCACGGGCTGCCTGAGCGATTGCCCGGTGGAGCAGCAGCGCAAGACCTTGGAGCGACAGAGGACTTGGCTGGTGGTGGCCTTCGGCTTTCTGCCCCAGGCCATGCACACCCCCATCCCCGAGCACAAGATAGCCATTCTCACCGATTACTTCAACCAGCGGCGCGACACCTCGCGTTCACGCATTAAGGTTGTTCCTTTCAACCTGATCCCAGATCTCGCGCGGTGTACGGGCGAGTTCCTCCATGACGTGGGCATGTTGTCCCAGGAACCCCCGGGAGCGCGCAAACCCCTCTTCTCATAATGGGATTCGACGAGCCGTGGCCAGGTACGAGGAGGAATTGGCATGACCACGAAAGAGCTGATGGAGAAGCTTCAGTTGAAAGCGCTGAGCACCTTCGACCATCGCGAGGTCAAGGGGGTATTCATTTCCGACATGGTGAGCGACGTGATGGCCTCTGCCCGCCCAGGCGACTTGTGGTTGACGGTGCAGACTCACAAGAGCATCATTCCGGCGGCCAACCTGGTGGACGTGGCGGCGGTGGTGGTCACCAGTGGTAAGGAGGTTCCACAGGACACAGTGGAGCTTGCCAGTAAGTTCGGTATCCCGATCCTCTGGTCTGGTCTGTCGACGTACGCCCTTGCGGGCAAGCTTTATGAGCTGGGGTTGCGCACGCCTTAGAGGCTTGGGGCCTCGGCGTGCGGTGATGCGGTGTAGCGGCGGCCGAGACACTCATGCTCCTGGTTCGCCACGTCAAAGATGCCCTTGACGCAACGGTGTTAGCCGGAGGCGACAAGTTGGATACGCCGTTTCGGTACGTGTACGCATCCGATCTCATGAGCGATGTACTGGCCTTCGGTCAGCCCAACTCCCTCCTGCTCACGGGCCTGGCCACACAGCAGGCGGTGGTCTCCGCCTTGATGGCGGAATTCGTCGGGGTCGTGTTTTTACGCGGCAAGAGACCCAAAGATGGGTGCGAGCAGTTCGCGGTTGCCCATGGACTGGTGCTGCTGAGCGCTAGCCTGGACATGTACGAGGCATGTGTACGGTTGGACTCGCTGCAGCGCGGTGAGGCCTCTCGCAATGTCTCGGCCAGCCAGGCGACGCCCGCCGAGGCGCATTACCTCACACGCGACTTCTCGGTGACAGGGGGAGATTTTGTCAATGCGGGGCTGGTCTCCACCGAGATCAAGTCGCTGCTCAAGACCATCGGCTTTGACCCGACGTTGATTCGCAGGGTGGCCATCGCCACCTATGAGGGGGAGATGAACGTGGTCATGCATGCCCGGCGCGGCACGGTTCAACTGTTGGTGAACCCGCAGGCTATCCTGGTCACCATTACCGACGAGGGGAGCGGAATTCCTGACATCGAGCTGGCGATGCAGGAGGGGTATTCTACCGCCACTGAGGAGATGCGGGCGATGGGGTTCGGCTCAGGGATGGGCCTGCCCAACATGAAGAAGAATGCGGACGACTTTTTCATCACCAGCGAGGTTGGCAAGGGGACGGTTGTGCGCATGAAGTTCATCGTCTGAGGGCGGGGCGACCGTGCAATACTACCACGCGCACAGAGTGGACGAGCAGAAGTGTCGGGGGCATATGGCGTGTATGCGGCGCTGCCCCACCCAGGCGATACGAGTGCGCCATGGACGCGCACAGATCTCGGAAGAGCTGTGCGTGGATTGCGGTTTGTGCCTGTCAGCCTGCCCGGAGGGGGCCGTGGTGCCCATGGCCGATCAGGTGACGGAGATGTCGCGCTTTGCCTATAAGGCGGTGGTGCCGTCCCCGGTTCTTTATGCCCAATTTGGCCCCGATATCCACCCCTACATCGTGCATCTGGCCCTGCGGGAGTTAGGATTTGACGAGGTGGCGGACGTGAGTGCCTCCACCGCAGCGCTGGCGGCTGCCCTGGCAAAATACTTGGAGACCTATCAGGGGCGGCGCCCCTTGATTTCTTCTCACTGCCCCTCCACGCTGCGCCTCATTCAGGTGAAATATCCGGACTTGGTGGAGCTCATTGTGCCCTTGGACGTGCCGCGCGAGGTGACGGCACGCGAGCTGCGGCGGAGCCTGCCGGCAAAGTTGGGCTTGGCACCCGAGCAGGTGGGCATCATTTACCTCGCGCCGTGTCCGGCTAAGATCGTCTCCATCAAGCAACCCGCCGAGAAGGAGAAATCGTACTTTGACGGAGCCGTCGCCATTCGCGATGTGTACCCGGTGCTCTTACCCCACGTGGTGGCGGCAAAGAGGCGATTTGCCGAGTCGCAAGTGCCGGGGGATTATACCTTCGATCCGGGGTGGGCCACCACCGGGGCCTTGACCAGATTTGCCTCTTCGGCCAATTGGCTGGCGGTGGCCGGCATTGACCAGGTGATGCGCATCTTTGACGACATCGAGAACTCCAAGTTGCGCAACGTCGACTTTGTCGAGGCTATGGCGTGCATGATGGGCTGCATCGGGGGGCCCTTTGTGGTGGAAAACCCCTATGTGGCGCGGGCCACCATCGAGCGTCAACGCGAGCGCTACGTGCGCCAGTGCGACGTGGACTTCGCCGAAATCGAACGCCGGCTTCGGCAGCGCTATTACTTCTTTGAGCACCCCATCTTGCCGCGGCCGACGCGCTACTTCGACACCGACATCGAAACATCCATCAAGCGCATCAAGGAGCGGGAGCGCGTCTATCAGAAGCTCCGCCAGATCGACTGCGGCTGTTGTGGCGCCCCCACCTGCCTGGCCTTCGCAGAGGACTTTGTCCGGGGCGAGGCGGAGTTGACCGACTGCATCTTCTTGCGACAACAGGAAACGCGAGTGCCCAGTTGAGGAGGAACAGTGGAAGCTGCTGAAGATGTTTTTGCCGGATGCGTAGGTGGGGAGGGTGAGCTCATCCCCATCTTGCAACGGGTCCAACAAAAAGAAGGCTATATCTCGGAAAAGAGCGTGCGGCAGATTGCGCGTTTTCTGAAAGTCTCGGAAAACCAGGTTTATGGAGTTGCGTCTTTCTATTCGCAGTTCAGGTTTGTAGCACCAGGGCGGCACTCCATTCGTGTCTGCTTGGGCACTGCCTGCCACGTGCGCGGTGGGCAGATTCTGCTGGAAGCAGTGCAGCGGGAGGTGGGGGTTGCCCCAGGGCAGACCTCGGCAGATGGTCGCTTCGACCTGCAGAGGGTGGCCTGCTTGGGGTGCTGCGCCTTGGCTCCGGTGGTACAGGTGGACGAGGACATTCACAGCAGGGTGACGGTGCTTGGGCTGAAGGAGATACTCCGTGCCTACGAGTAGATTTGGTGAGCTTCGCGAGCGAGCCCTCCAGGCATGGCAGGCCTTGCAGCGGAATGAGGTGCCGGTTATCTACATTGGCATGGCCTCGTGCGGCAGGGCAGCGGGCGCAGGCGAGGTGCTGGCGGCCGTAAAGCAGGCGCTCAACGATGAAAAGCTCCAGGCGCGCCTCGTTCAAACTGGCTGCATCGGGCCCTGCTACCTGGAGCCACTCCTGGATGTGCAGCTGCCTGGCCAAGCGCGTGTGAGCTATGGCAATGTGACTCCGGAGATGGCCAAGCGGATTGTGGTTCAAGGGTTGCGCACGGGCCAGCTCCCTTCCCACCACGCGGTGGGACATTTCGGCGACGGTGAGGCCCCGGTTTCACCATCGCTCCCTCGGTTCTTTGACCTCCCCATGCTCAAGCCCCAGGTGCGCATCGTGTTGAAAAACTGCGGTTTCATCGATCCCGACGACATCGAACACTATCTGGCCAACGATGGTTACGCAGGGCTGATGCGCGCGTTCGAAATGGGGCCGGAGGGGGTGTTGCGGGAGGTCAAAGAGGCGGGCTTGCGCGGGAGGGGCGGAGCAGGGTTCCCCACCTACAAGAAGTGGGAGGTTTGCAGGAACAGCCCCGGAAAGGTCAAATACCTCATCTGCAACGCCGACGAAGGGGATCCCGGTGCATTCATGAACCGCTCGTTGCTGGAAAGTGACCCTCACGCTGTCTTGGAAGGGATGGTGATTGCCGCCTACGCCATCGGCGCCACGCAGGGGTACATCTACATCCGGGCCGAGTACCCCCTTGCCGTGCGGCGCTTGCGCCATGCCCTCGCCCAGATGCGGGCCTCGGGGTTTCTCGGCACCGACATTCAAGGGTCGGGCTTTAGCTTCGACATCACGGTCAAGGAGGGGGCGGGGGCGTTTGTCTGCGGTGAGGAGACGGCATTGATCGCCTCCATCGAGGGGAAGAGGGGTATGCCCCGATCGCGGCCACCCTACCCGGCGGTGAGCGGCCTGCACGGCATGCCCACCATCATCAACAACGTGGAAACGCTCGGCACGCTGCCCCACATCATGCGCAACGGCGCCGCCTGGTACCGCCAGTATGGGACCGAAGGGAATTACGGCACCAAGACATTTTCCCTGGTGGGAAAGGTGCGGCGTTCGGGGCTGATCGAGGTGCCTTTGGGGACCACTCTGCGGCGCATCATCTTTGACATTGGCGGAGGCACGCGCAAGCCGTTCAAGGCGGTGCAGACCGGTGGCCCCTCCGGCGGCTGCCTTTCGGCCGAATTCCTGGATACACCCATCGACTACGAGTCCCTTACCGCGGCCGGCTCCATCATGGGCTCCGGTGGGCTCATCGTCATGGACGAGGATACCTGCGTGGTGGATGTGGCGCGCTACTTCCTGGATTTCACCCAGAAAGAGTCGTGCGGTAAGTGCTCGCCGTGCCGAGTTGGTTCACGCCACCTGGTGGAGATTCTCGAGCGCATTGTGGCGGGAAGGGGCGAGCCAGAGGACCTGACACGGTTGGAGGCCCTGGGGGAGACGATCAGGCGCGGTTCGCTGTGTGGCCTGGGGCAGACGGCTCCCAACCCGGTGCTGACCACCCTGCGCTATTTCCGCCAAGAGTACCTGGCCCATGTGAAGGAGAAATACTGCCCGGCTACGGTGTGCCGCGAATTGATTGAATACAGAGTCATTCCGGAAAAGTGCACTGGCTGCCAGCGGTGCGTGAGTGTGTGTCCCACCGGGGCCATTACCGGGCCCCGTGCCGAGCCGCATAACCTGGACCCGAGCAAGTGTATCAAGTGCCGAGCCTGCTACGAAATCTGTCGCTTCGACGCCATAGCAGGCGATGCCATCATCATCAGATCGCGACGGAAAATGAGCGATGAGCACGCGCACAGACAAGAGCTGCGTTAGCATTCGCATCGACAATCAGCCGGTGCAAGCACCGCGGGGCTGGACCATCTTGCAGGCCGCGCAACGGCACGGCATCTACATCCCAACGTTGTGCGCCCACCAGGACCTGGCGCCATTTGGGGGCTGTCGCCTCTGTATCGTGGAGGTGGAGGGTATGCGCGGTTTCCCCACCGCCTGCACGACCCCTGTGGAGCAGGGGATGGTGGTCAGGACGCATACGGTGCAGCTGCAGCAGATGCGCACCGAAATCTTACGGCTGATCTTGAGCGAGCACCCGGCAAGTTGTTTGGTCTGCGAGGAGCAGCAGGAGTGCCAGCAGTACATGCATACGATCCGCAAGGTGGGCGTGACCACCGGATGCCGGTTCTGCCCTAGCGATGGGCGGTGCGAGCTGCAGGATGTGGTGCGCTACCTGGGTGTGCGCGAAATTGGCTATCCGGTCTACTACCGGGGGCTGCGCGTGGAGAAAGAGGATCCCTTCTACGATCGCGACTACAATCTCTGCATCCTGTGCGGTCGGTGCGTTCGCGTCTGTCAGGATGTGCGTTTGGCCAACACCCTGTCGTTTAAGCAGCGTGGCAGGTACACAGTGATCGGTCCCGCATTCCAGCGCACGCACTTGGAGGCAGGGTGCGAGTTTTGTGGGGCCTGCGTGGAGGTCTGCCCCACCGGTGCCTTGGCCGAGAAGGCAAGGAAGTGGGTGGGGAGAGCGGAGCGCACGGTGCTCACGACGTGTGCCCTCTGTGGTCTGGGCTGCCAGCTGCGGCTGGAAGTGAAGGGGCCAGAGGTGATCGGCACCCTGCCGGGCGAGGATGCTGCGGTCAACGCGGGGCAACTGTGCGTCAAGGGTCGCTTCTGTGTGACTGAACTGGTCAACACTCCCCTGCGCACCCGGGTGCCCTTGCTGCGACGGGACGGCGCCTATGTGGAATCTGATTGGGAGGAGGCCTTACGGGAGGTCGGCGAGCGGCTGGCTGTGTGCCCCCCGGAAGAGTTCGGCATGCTTGTCTCCGCCAACGCCACAAATGAGGAGCTCTACGTCGCCTACAAGTTTGCCTGCGAAGTGATGAACTCCCCCCAGGTGGAGAGTTCCGCGTCCCTTTTCTACGGCAAGGTACTGCCTTCCTACTTGCGGCTGTTGGAACAGGCGGTGCCACTGGCGGAGCTCCGCCGCGCGGACGTGATTGTGTGTGTGGTGGCCGATACCCGCTTTGGGATGTCGGTGGTGGGAGTCGAGCTGCGCAGAGCAAAGCGGTCCGGCGCTCACCTGCTCACCGTGCACCCTGATGAACACAACCTCTCGTGGGTGGCGGACCTCTGGCTGCAGCCGAGCCCGGGCAAGGAGGCTGAGATGCTGCGCGAGGTGGCGAGCCTGGTGCGTGGGGCGGCTGGGCAAGCGCCCGTTTCAGATGCCAGAGGCCAGGCCGCTCACCTCATCGCCACGGCAAGACGCCCGGTGATGGTGTTGGGGCCGGAGTTCATGGCAAGCCCGCATGCATTGGAAATCCTTGCCGCGGTGGAGGAGCTGGTGCGGGCCTCCGGTGGCGGGGTGCTCCCTTTGCCTGTATACAGCAACTTCTTGGGGGCCATGCTGCTGCGGGTGCTTTATGCGCGGGGCCCAACACGTGAAGCGCCTGCGGCCGGTTGGCTCACCGATGCGATGGCCGAAGCCAGACGTTTCAAGGTGCTCTATCTGGTGGGCGAGGTCGTCGACGACCCACATCGCTGGGCGGATTATGTCATCTATCAGCACTGTTATCAGCCCCGGGCGGCGAACTTAGTGGATGTGGTCCTTCCGGCGGCGGCCTTCACTGAGGTGGATGGGACGTTTTTGAGCGGCGAGGGGAGGCTGCGGCGGGTGCGTAAGGCCGTGGCGCCGCCCGGTGAAGCCCTGGCCGGCTGGGAGATCATCGCGCGCCTTGCCCGGCAGATGGCCCGCCCGGGCTTCGACTATCGGACGGTGCGCCAGGTGGAGCAGGAATTACGCTCTGTTTGGGCACAGAGCAGGATGGCTGCCCCATGCAGGCGCGCGCAGCGCTGGCCCTGGTCGGCCATGGTGCCGCCGGTTGCCGGTCTCGTGCCCGCATCCCATGCCGACTCCTTTGCGGTCTACGTCCACATGCACCCCCACAGTTACGGGGGCTTCCCGCTGAGCGAGTTTGTCGAGGGAGCACGGCGCATCTTTGCGTCGGCGCAGGCAGTTTTTCACCCTGAAGACGCGCGTGCTCTTGGGCTTTCACATGGCCAGCTGGTGGAGCTTGCTGGCAATGGCTTCCAATGGGTCGGAACGGCTGCGGTGAGGGCTGGCCAACCGCGAGGGGTGGCTTCCGTAGAGCTGGCCGGCCACGCGTTACCGAGTGGGCTCTACGGTCCGGTTACGGTGAGGGTCAACCATGGCTGAGTTGCGCGCAACGGAGATGATTGTGCCTAATATGCACCTGCTGACCATCCACGCGCCGGAGGTGGCAAAGGCACTACGTCCGGGCCAATTCGTCATCGTGCGGGCCGAGGAGGAGGGTGAACGGATTCCGCTCTCGGTCTCCGACTGGGATCCCGCTGAAGGCACGCTCTCCATTGTCTTCATGAACGTCGGTGGGACCACAAACACCTTAGCAAAGCTTCCCGCAGGGAGCAGGCTCCCCACAGTGGTTGGCCCTCTGGGGAAGCCCACCGAGATCGACCACTTCGGCACGGTGCTCTGCGTCGGCGGGTGCTACGGCATCGGCAGCCTCTACCCCCTTGCCCGGGCTCTCAAGCTGGCCGGCAACAAGGTCATCGTGGCCATTGAGGCCAGAAGTAGCTTTCTCCTGTTCTGGGAGGAGCGCCTGGCACAGGTGAGCGACCAACTCCATGTGATTACCCGCGACGGTAGCAAGGGCCTAAGGGGGCATGTGGGGAGGTTGCCAGAAATCATCGCCGGCTGTCAACCTGTGCACCGCATCATCACCAACGGCTGTACCTACCTGCTCAAGCGGGTGAGCGATGTCAGTCGCCCGCTGGGGATCAAGACGGTGGTGAGCCTCAACCCCATCATGATCGATGGCACGGGAATGTGCGGCGTGTGTCGTGTCACTGTAGGCGCCAGCACCCAGTTTGCCTGCGTGGACGGCCCGGATTTTGACGGGCACCAAGTTGATTGGGCCGAGCTTCTGCAGCGCCGGATGCAGTATGTAAGAGAGGAGATGCGGGTCTACCGCAGCTCAAGGGGTGAAGAGGCAGTCATCTGTCAGGGACACGGGCATGACTGAGCCAGGGAAGAAGAAACTCGACTTGCGGCGGCGGGAAATGCCGAAGCAGCCGCCTGAGGTGCGGAGACGCAACTTTAGCGAAGTGGCGTTGGGCTATCCGGTGGAGACGGCGGTGGAGGAGGCGCAGCGCTGCCTCAACTGTCCCAAACCCTCCTGCATCGGTGGCTGCCCGGTCGAGATCGACATACCCAAGTTCATCCAGTGCATCGCAGCACGAGATTTTGTCGCCGGCATTCGTGTCATCAAGGAGAAGAATTGCCTGCCCGCGGTCTGCGGGCGCGTGTGCCCCCAGGAGGAACAGTGCGAGGAGGCGTGCGTGCTGAAGAAGCGCGGAGGCCAGGTGGCCATCGGCAGACTGGAGCGCTTCCTGGCCGACTGGGAGGCCGCGCAGGGGGAAGTGGAGATGCCGACGCTGCCGCCTCCTACCGGTCGGAAAGTGGCAGTGGTCGGAGGGGGACCAGCAGGGCTGACAGTGGCCGGCGACCTCATCAGACTGGGCCACGCCGTCACCATCTTCGAGGCACTGCACAAGATGGGTGGGGTACTGGTCTATGGCATCCCCGAGTTCCGCCTGCCAAAGGCCATAGTCCACCGCGAGGTGGAATACCTCCGACGCTTGGGCGTGCAGATCGTGACCGACTTTGTCGTGGGCAAGACCCGCACGGTCGATAGTCTCCTGGAGGAGTACGACGCGGTCTTTATCGGCTCCGGTGCCGGTCTGCCCTGGTTCATGCAGATTCCGGGCGAGAACCTCAACGGCGTCTACTCTGCCAACGAGTACCTCACGCGCATGAATCTGATGAAGGGGTTTCTCTTCCCGCAGTATCACACGCCGATCAAGGAGCACCGGCGCGTGGCGGTCATTGGGGGTGGTAACGTGGCCATGGACTGCGCGCGCACAGCGCTTCGCCTCGGCGCGGAGGTGCGCGTCGTCTACCGACGCTCGCGCGAGGAACTCCCAGCCAGGGAAGAGGAGATCGAAAACGCCGAGGAAGAGGGCGTGGTCTTTGACTTCCTCACCCTGCCAGTGCGCTACATTGGGGACGGAAACGGCTGGGTCAAGGAGATGGAGTGCCTCAAGATGAAACTGGGCGAGCCGGATGCATCCGGACGCAGGCGGCCTATCCCCATCGAAGGGTCTGAGTACCGCATGGCTGTGGACGCAGTGATCTGTGCCATCGGCAACAGCCCCAACCCTCTGATTGCCTCCACCACACCGGGCCTGGAGGTACGCAAGAACGGCACCATCGTGGTGGACGAAGAGACGGGCAAGACCTCGCGCGAGCGCGTCTGGGCAGGCGGCGACGTGGTCACCGGGGCGGCCACCGTCATCTTGGCCATGGGTGCCGGGCGCAAGGCCGCCCGTTCCATTCACCAGTATCTCTGCTCGCTGTGAGCGGGCGCAGAGGTGGCTCTATCGCAGTAGGCCCGTCACGATCATGATGGCGCCACTGGCGAAGACACCGGTCAGAAAGGCCAGGTAGGCAAGGCGCACAAACCGGTACTTTTTGTTCGCCAAGAACCGCCCCAACGTATACAGCTCCCGCACCTGCATCTCGTACGACCGCGAGGGGTCGTTCATCATCTCCTCCATGGCCTTCAGGTATTCCGCATAGTCCAATTGTAGGTAGTCGCTGAAAAAGAGCAGGTTGAAGTTGGGGTCGCGCACATCTGGGGTGCGGCGGCGCCTGATGACCAAGGAGACCTTCGGCATCACCGTGTAGACGGCGAAGGCCATGGTCAGCAGGCAGAAGAAGATCAGAATCAACGCCGCGGCACGCGTCTCGGGCGCACCCACGTGACGCACCGTCAGCGTGAGCACGACCGAAGAGAGAGTCATCAAAATGTTCGCCTTGAGGTCGGCCATCGAGCTCAAGGCGACGTGGTGCTCCCGCGTCTGTTTCAACATGTGATCCAGATGGGGACCCGGCTGTTGGATGTTCATTGCGCCCCTCCTCATAGTTTGTCTTCTTGGCTGTAAGGCTGTTGCGCCCCGGCAGAGCCGCTGCGACCGGCCGTGGCATGCTCGGCAAAGTTTAGGAATTTCGGGGGAAATAGGCAAGGGGAAAAGCGAGGCCAGGGCAGGCGTGGTCCCTGTTCCAGGAAAAAGCGGTCTAGGGGAGAAGGTTGATGTTTCTGACCCCTAGACCGCGCTAGCATTCCCTCTCAGAAGGGGAAATCCACACCCATGCCCAGGGCCAGGGTCTCGTTGAGTGCGGGCAAGACCCGGTCTTGCGGCGTGTTTGTTCTCTCGGTGAACAACTTCAGCGCCACGGACGTCAGCGAGGAACGGACGCCGAGGCGCAGCCACGCAGGTTGATCACCCAAGGATAGCCATCGCGCCAGTGGCAGCCGGAATGCTGCGCCCGCCCCCACATGGCTCACGACCCGGAAAGGCGCAAAATAGTCGCGATCGGTTTGGAGCGCATCTGCACGCTGGAGCACACCGGCATTCAGGCGGACAGGGAGCCACGGCAAGGGTATGTCCAGGTAAGCGCCGACGTAGGCCGAGGTCAGGTCGGGATAGTCCTGCGCTGCCTCTAGTCCACCAAACACCCCGAGCACGAAGAGATGCAAACCCGCGGCAACCGAATGGTAGCCCCGCAGCCGGAGTCCACCCTCACTCCGGTATGCTAGGCTGTCCTTCTGAAAATTGGCCAATTCGAGAGTTGCATTCCCAGTGAGCTGGGGCCGATTGGCCCAGCTCAGACTGACCTGGGGCAGGCGCTTATCCGCAGGTGGGCCTGAGCTGCGCCAGGTGGTGAGCAGATACTCGCCCTGAAGTGTGCAGGGGAAGCCCCGCGTGTAGGTCACGCCCAGAGAGAGAGGGCCGAGCGCGACCAGCGCGCCAAGCGAGCCGGCGAAACGATCCCCTTTCAAGTCGACCTTGTACTGCGCGCGCAAAGGGTCGTCTTGGACGCTGAAGGTGCCTTGCAGCGTGCCCCACCAGGGTTGGTTCGTCAGCGGGTCGATGCCGCCCGGGGTGCCGGTCACCTCGCCACGTGCGGACATGTGACTGAGGAAGCTGGCGGGTGGATTGTTACTCCGCAAGCGATAGTACGTGAGCCCCACACCGACGGTGAGAGGACGTCTGGTGTAGGACACCGCCGCCACTACCGGAAGGGCAGCGAGCGACAACTCCGCGGGTCCACCGGCGAAGGAAGCGTCCACTGTGGTGTGGACATGCCAGCGGACCGGAATCTCCTCCACCGGAAGGTCGGGCACCATCTGCCGGGTAATGGGCGTGTCCACGTCGAAGTGCGTGTCCAGCCGGAACGAGCCACCCGCTTCTATGCTCAACCCGCCCCGTCGCGGCTGATAGAGCGCCACGCCAAAGCGCCAGCGGCGGTACTGTTGGGCAAAGCCTATAGCGGCCAGCCCGCCCATCTCCTTCAAGGCCAAACTCGCGTGCACATCGACTGCTCCGTAGACCAAGGAGCTGTCGCTCACCCGGACGGTAAAACTCCCTTCTGACCTCTGGGGTAGACCGAAGGCCAAACCAACCTGCCGCCCCCGCACAGCCGAGAGCGCCGCGGGGTTGGCCATAATGCCAATCACGCCCTGTCCCCGTGCCGGATTGAGATAGCCCGGATTGAGGAACATCAGACACGCTTCGGTCACTGTCCCTTGGTAGGAGCCAGAGGCCTCCTGTGCTGCGACCTGTCCTGACGCAAGGGCGAGTCCCAGGGCCGCAATAATTCGCACGCAGATCCCTGTGGCCGACGAACTGAGAGGATTTGTGCGCATGGCATTCTCCTTTTGGCGGACGTGTGGCATGCTGCAGGACCTGGCCCACGTGCATGGCTGGAGGAAAATCCTCCACAAAGCCCGCCGCGTGGCCGGGAACTGAGCGCCAGAAGCCTCTTATCGGTACGCGACTGCGGTCACAATTGATTGGAAACGCTAAGTGTATGTATCTGAGCCGCCGATATCCGTGTGCCGCCGTTGCGCCTTTTTCAAGAACAATGCCAGAACCCGGAGAGAGCTCACGAGAGTTTTACCTTCAGCTCCGAGTGTTGTTCCCGTAGTCCGGAAGAATTTTTTGCCAGGGTGCGCCCATGCACCCGATGTTGGCCCCCAAAGCCGTGCTGCCACAAACACGCGTGAGGTGGAAACGGAGGCGCGTCCTGGCAGTTCGAAGGTGCTGCGCCGCCCGGGAGCCGGCCATTGAGCACGCCAAGCCTGGTGGCAGGGTGACTGGGCGTGATGGTCCTCATGGCGCCGCGGCAGTAAAGATCATCGCCCCTGCGGGCGAGCAAAGCCGAAAACGGTCCGGGTCGGGCCTGACGAGTCTGCTTGGTTCGGCACACCAGGCGGGGCGTTACCAGGTCCGCGGCGAAAAGAATGCCTGTGGAATCCCCCGCTTTCTGCTAGGGCGGTTGGCAGCAGACAAGCGCAGTCGTCTGCGCGGGGCTACGACGCCGCAGAAAACGCTTGACTGGCCGTGGACAAATTACTATCTTGCGACAGAGGGGGTGGAACCAGCAACAAAACCACGGAGGTGCATATGAGGCGGACGTTGCTCGCAGTCCTAATGGTCGGCCTGGTGTCGACACTGAGTGCGCAGCGTGGCGCACCGCTTAGGGTATTTGTCTCGGTGGACATGGAGGGAATCAGCGGCGTGGTCAACTGGGAAGAAGTGGACAGAAGCGGCAAGGACTATGACTACTTTCGCCGGCTCATGACCAAGGAGGCCAGTGCGGCGGTGGAGGGCGCCCTCGCCGCAGGGGCAACCGAGA
>JAPDPR010000035.1 GCA_034506335.1 candidate division KSB1 bacterium | reverse complement strand
CAGAGCTCATTTGTCGCCGCACTGCAAACGGCACCATCGTTTTCGTCAACGAGGCCTATTGTCGATACTTTGGAAAAAAGCCTGAGGAGCTGATCGGAACCAGCTACATGCCGGCGATGCCCCACGAACATATGCAGACTGCGAGAGATCACTTCCTCGCCCTGCGCCCTTCCAGGCCGACGCTCACGCATGAGCACATTGTGCTCAACGCCAAAGGTGAGGAGCGGTGGATGCAGTGGCGGGTCCGAGCGTTTTTCGACGAACGGGGTCGACTGGCGGGCATGCAGTCGGTGGGCTCTGACGTGACCGAACGTAGGCGCGCAGAACAGAAAGCCAGGGAAGAGGCGGAAGACTTGGCGCTGGTGGCGCGTATCAATGCCGGAGTGACCGCTAGCCTGGGGCTGCACCGCGTGTTGCGCATCTTCGCCCAGGGACTGACGAAGAGCTTTGGGTGCAAGAACATCGGGGTCTTCCTGCTCAGCGAAGATGGGCGATACTTGATTTGGGATAAGCGAATTCTGAGTCGAACGCAGGCAAAGCAGATTGAGCAACAGATTGGCATGCCGATCCCATCGGTGAAGATCGACCTTGAGCATTCGAGAATTTTCCGTACTGTCCTGCTGGGACAAAGCCCACAGGTCCTTGCCGACGATCGTTCGGTGGAAGAGGCCATGGAAGAGTGCGTGAGAGGCATCGTGCCCCGCCGTGTACTTCCGGGGGTGCATCAATTCCTATCTCTGGTACCCCTTGTGACGATGCCTCTTGTGTGCGGCACAGAAAGGGTGGGCGTGCTAGCTATCTCCCGGGGCTCTTCATTTAGCGATTCGGAATTGAAGCGCATCGGCCGCATCGCTGGCGCCTTAGCACTGGCAATCAAACATCAACGACTGGAGCAGGCGCTGCGCCAGAGCGAGGAACGCCTCCGTCACATGGCCGAGAGTCTCAGCGAAGGTCTGGCCATAGTGGAAGGGGAAAAGGTCCTCTATGCCAATCCCAGGCTGCGGGAGCTCTTCGGATACGAAGGTGAGCTGAGACCCGAGTTTTTCATCGAATGCGCGGCCCCGGAGGAGCAGATCCGGCTGCGCAAATTGGCCGAGGAGGCGCAGAAACTGGGCCGGAAGGAGTACGAGGCCGAATTCTGGGTTGGAGCAGGCAACCACAAGCGGCGTTTTGTCCGCCTCCGTTGTATCCGGCCCTCGGGGCGGGAGCACGCGCGCACCTATCTGATTGCCAGCGACATGACCGAGCACCGCCTGGCGGATGAAGAGCGGGAACACATCATCGGGCAGCTGCTGCACAGCCTAAGTGAGGTCAAGACCTTGAGTGGACTGCTGCCCATGTGTCCGCGGTGCAAGAAGATCCGCGACGACAAGGGTTACTGGCACCAGGTAGAGGCGTATCTCGGCAGCCACACCCCGGCGCAGCTGAGCTACGCCCTCTGTCCAACCTGTGCCCGTCAGGCGCAACGAGGTAAGAAAAAACAAGATCCCGAGAGCGGGCTGACTTCGCAGGCCAAAGGCCCTGGCGACTCCTCCCGAATGGATTGATTATGAGCGAGAAGTTGATCACTACCAATCGCAAAGCCAGGCACGACTACATCATCCTGGAAACCTTCGAGGCCGGGATTGCCCTGCAGGGAACGGAGGTCAAATCACTGCGAGCGGGACGCGCCAACCTGAAAGATAGCTACGCGGCAATAAAGGACGGTGAGGTATGGCTCTACCAGGCACACATCAGCCCGTACGATTATGGCAACGTCTACAACCATGATCCGCTCCGTCCGCGCAAGTTGCTTCTCCATCGCCAGGAGATACGACGCCTGGCCGGCAAGGTACAGGAACGAGGTCTGACGCTGGTGCCGTTACGGATGTACTTCAAAAAGGGCCGGGCCAAGGTCGAACTTGCCCTTGCACGTGGCAAACGCCAGTACGACCGCCGGGAAGACATTGCCCGGCGCGACGTGGAACGCGACACGCAAAGAGAGTTGAAGGAAAAGTACCGCATCAAGCTCTGATCCGAGGGAGGAATGGAAACTACGCACATCACCAATGCTTATGACATCCTGAAGGAACGTGGCTTCGTGGCGCAGGTGACTGACGATGCCGCAGTGGAGGAGCTGTTTGCTTCGGGCCCGGTCACCTGCTACATAGGCTTTGATCCGACAGCGGACAGCCTGCATGTGGGGAGCCTTATGCCAATCATGGCGCTGGTGCACGTGCGCCGTGCCGGGCACCGCCCCATTGCCGTTATCGGCGGCGGCACGGCCATGGTGGGCGACCCCAGTGGCAAGACCGAAATGCGCCAGATGCTCAGCAGAGAACGTATTCAGGCCAACGGAATGGCAATCCGCGCCCAGCTGGACCGCTATCTGCACTTCGACAACACTTCCTCATTAGCGGTGGACAACTATGAGTGGCTTGCCCCTCTCAACTACATCGATTTTCTGCGCGACATCGGCCGCCACTTCAGCGTCAACCGCATGCTCGCCGCAGAAGCCTACCGCCTCCGACTAGAGAGCGGCCTGTCCTTCATTGAATTCAATTATCAGATCTTGCAGGCCTACGACTTTTTGGTGCTCTACCGACGGCATGGCTGCACGGTGCAGATGGGCGGCGACGACCAGTGGGGCAACATCCTGGCGGGGGTGGAGCTCATTCGTCGGCTGGAATCCGCGCAGGCCCACGGCGTGACCTTCCCGTTGGTCACTACCGCCTCGGGCGAGAAAATGGGCAAGACGGCCAGGGGCGCGGTGTGGCTTGATCCGCGCAAGACTTCGCCCTACGAGTTCTACCAGTACTGGGTCAACGTGGACGACCGTGACGTAGAGCGCTTCTTGGCTTATTTCACCCTCCTGCCGATGGACGAAATCAGGCAGGTAAGCGGGCTATCTGGCTCGGACTTGAACCTCTGCAAGGTGGTGCTGGCCTATGAGGCGACAAAGATAACCCATGGCGAGGAGGAGGCCTTGCGCGCCTATGCCGCGGCTTCCAGCGCCTTCGGCAAAAGAATCATCCCAGCCGAGGTGCTACCCTCCAGTACTGTGCCTCGGGGTAAGGAGATTACCTCTGAGGAGGCGATCCCCACGACCGTCATCGCCCGCCAGCGTGTGGAAAAGGGGATCTGGATTGCTGAGCTGCTCACCGAGGTGGGTTTGGCCCGCACGCGCAGCGAGGCCCGGCGCCTCATCGAGCAGCGTGGGGCCTATTTGAACCAGGAACCGATCACTTCCGTGGATCTGCACATCACGCACCAGCATTTTGCCAACGGCACACTGATGCTGCGCGCCGGGAAAAAGCGCTACCATCGTCTGGTGATATCCTAAAGCGCGCCGCGGGGACTGACAATGAAGGCGACAATTCACAATACCACCATCGAGCTGGTGCAGGGCGACATAACCGAGATGGACACCGATGCCATCGTCAACGCTGCGAACGAGCGGCTGGCCCACGGTGGCGGCGTCGCAGGGGCGATTGTGCGCAAAGGCGGACCGGTCATTCAGGAGGAGAGCAACGCTTGGGTGCGCGCGCATGGACTGGTCCCCACCGGCGGGGCGGCTATCACCAGCGGGGGCTCGCTCAAGGCGCGCTTTGTCATTCACGCGGTGGGGCCGGTCATGGGTTCTGGAAATGAGGGCGAGAAGATTCGCCAGGCCACCCTTGCTAGTCTCCGGCTTGCCGAGGAACACAACCTCGCCAGCATCGCCTTCCCGGCAATCAGTACCGGCATCTTCGGTTGTCCCATGGACCTGTGCGCAAAGGCCATGTTAGGGGCGGTGCGAGACCATGTATCTGGGCCAACCGGCCTGCGCCGGATAGTCTTTTGCCTGTGGGACGAAAGGGCTCTCACCACCTTCAGCGCCCAGTTGCAGAAGCTCGTGAGCTAATCCTGGTCAATGCTCTCCTTCCCCCTTGGCGTCGGCGGTTGACGGGGCTGCACTCGCCGACTGCTGACCTACTTCTGCCCCCGACGGTTGCTCACCCTCCTTTGCTTCGGCCTTCTTGATCTCTTGCTGCGCCTTACGGTCCTTCTCGGCTTCGTCTACATAGTTGAGCTTGAGCTCACTTATCACGCGATCCAAGAAACGCGTCTCCTCATCGGAAAGGTTGCCCTTTGTCTTGGCCTTGAGCATGTCCAACATATCTATGCTCATCTGCGCCTGCAGCAGGTCGCGCTCGATCTTATCGGTGAGGGGGTTCTTCAGCTTTCCCATGTGCTGCATCGCCGCGGTGTGAAACATCATGACGAGGTTCATAAACAGCGCGTCAAACATTTGCTCACGGGTAAACTGCTCGCCCATACCGTCCTCCTCCGTGCTGCAAGATCTGAGTGATCCTTGTTGTCTAGTAACGACGCTTTGTAGCCCGCAGGTTCCCGGCCCAGTTTAGCCTATATCGGCTAACCCGTACCTCCCGCGGTAGTGCCTCAAGTAGTAGGAGCGCACGCCGTGGTCTTCCTCGCGCAAGAGTTGGGGGTCACGCTCCACGAGGGCAAACGCCTCATCGCGTGCCTTAAGCAGAATTTCCACGTCTTCCACCGGGTTAGCGATTTTCATTTCCGGCATGCCATGCTGTTTTGTGCCAAAAAATTCGCCGGGGCCGCGGAGCTTAAGGTCCATTTCGGCAATGCGAAAACCATCGTCAACAGTGGCTATAGTCTCCAGCCGCGTACGTGCCTCTTCAGAGAGCGGCGGATAGGCAAGGAGAACACAGTAGGATTGTTCCGATCCCCTGCCCACGCGTCCCCGCAGCTGATGGAGCTGTGGCAACCCGAAACGCTCTGCGTGCTCGATGACCATCACCGTGGCATTGGGTACATCGACGCCCACTTCTATGACAGTGGTGCTCACCAGGACGCGCAACTCGCCGCGCTTGAACTGCGACATGACCTGGTCTTTGTCCTCCTGGCGCATGCGGCCGTGGAGGAGCCCAATTGGAACGCCGGCGAAGAGCCCTGTTGCGAGCTCCTCATAGCCTTCCGTAGCAGCCCTGAGGTCCATTTTTTCGGACTCTTCTACCAAGGGAAAGACTACATAGGCCTGGGCTCCAGCAGCCACCTTGTCGCGCAACCATTGGTAGACCGCGGCGCGCTTGTCGCTGGTGCGCCAGTACGTCTTGATCGGCTTGCGGTCCTTGGGCAGCTCATCCAGCACGCTCACGTCCAGGTCGCCGTAGACGGTGAGCGAAAGGGTACGAGGAATGGGCGTGGCCGTCATCACCAGGACGTCTGGTGCTTGTCCCTTGCGTCGCAAGGTGGCGCGTTGCATCACACCGAAGCGGTGCTGCTCATCGATGACCACAAAGCCCAGCCTTGCAAACTGCACACCTTCCTGGATAAGCGCGTGGGTGCCCACGGTAATGTCCACTTTTCCCTTGGCCACGTCTTCCACAAGCTGCTGCCGCAGGCTTTTGCCCTGGCCTCCAATAAGCAGCTCCACCCGGACCCCCAGATCGCGGAGGTAATCGCGAATGGTCAGGTAGTGCTGCTCGGCAAGAATTTCGGTGGGCGCCATTAGTGCGGCCTGGTAGCCATTTTCCACCGCGATGAGCATGCTCGTGAGGGCGACGATGGTCTTGCCAGAGCCTACGTCGCCTTGAAGGAGCCTGTTCATGGGTTGGGGACGGCGCATGTCTTCGCGGATTTCCCGCAGGACTCGCTTTTGCGCCTCAGTGAGCTGGAAGGGCAAGCGTTCTACTAGTCGCCGCGTCTTTTCGCCCACGCGCTCAAAAGCGATGCCTGGGCCGCTGGCGACCAAATGCTTCTTGCGCTGAGCCACCATCAGCATCAGGTAGAAGAGCTCATCGAACTTGAGGCGACGCTGCGCACGAATGAGCGCGCCGTGGTCACGCGGAAAGTGAATGTGTTCCAAGGCCTCGCGCAGAGGGACAAGCTTTTGCCGGGCGATGATCTCTTGCGGCAGGCTCTCCTCAAGGGCCGGTAGGCACAGATCCAGAGCACCGCGTAGGATGCGCCGAAAACCTCGGCTGTCCAGGCCCTTGCGCGCAAGGGCCTCGGAAGAGGGGTAGAGAGGAATGATTGCCCCGGTGTGAATGGCCTGGGGTGTACCATCTTCGGCCATGCGGTCATACTCTGGGTGCACCATCTGCACGCCGCCGTAGCTGGTCACCTTGCCCGAAAAGGCGACCCATTCCCCGGGCGAGAAGGCCCTGGCCCAAAACTCAGCCTTGTTGAACCAGACAACTTGGAGGAATCCGGTACTATCGCCTACCAATGCCACTGCACGGGGTCGCCGCCCGCGAATCAGTTGCACCGACTCCACCTGGCCCACCACGGTGGTGGACATGCCCGGGCGGAGGTGACTTATCGGGGTGATAGTGCTCCGATCAAGGTAGCGGCGGGGAAAGTAGTAGAGAAGGTCTTCGACGGTATGCACGTTGACGGAGCGCAGCAGTGCCGCACGCGTTTCCCCCACGCCGCGGACATATTGCACCCCGTGGTCCGGCAGGAGCACGCGCTTGTTTACAGCTCTCTCAGAGCTAGACATGAACGCAGCAGAGCTCTCTCCTCACCAGCGGAGCAGGATCGTGTACTCGAGTACCGCCTCCCCCTCTGCGCCTGTCGCTACGTCGAACTCGACGGTGCGCGCGTCTTTCCTCCGTGGAGGGTGGGTGCTTTTGCGCACTTCCCACTCGCCCCATACGTGCTCGACGACCGTCACTGTGACCCCCTCTTTCTTGTGGTTGCGGATGGAGACCTGCCAGGTGTCCTCGCGACTCTTCTCACCCAACTTGCGGGTGGCCATCTGTTTGCGCTCTACAACGACGTCAAAAGCATTCCCCATGTAGATGCGCACTATCTCATCTTTGGGAGTATGGTCGATCCAGTCCTCGCCAATGAACTCCAGCGCCTGATCACCCGCCTCCTTGTACACACGGACCTTTCCCTTAGGCAAGGGCAAGCCCAATCCCTGTTGGGCGCTGTTGACGAACTCGAGACTCACCCGCACTTTGTCGCCCAAACGAGGGTCGAAAAGATAGAGCCTCTTGCACGGTGTGGTAGCGGGCGGAAAGAGGGCGAGCTGCTTAGTCTCGCGGTCGCGGATAGTGGTCTTGCGCGGAAGCGTGTACAGGTGGTATTCAAAGAATTCCTCTTCGCGGAAATGCCTGTCCTTTGCCAATGCGAGGGTCATCGCGGCCTCGGGCATGGCGAGCTCCCCTGGCATGCGTTCTGCGCGGTGCACCTCCCCTGCTACCAGCTTCAACGTTGCATTCTCATAGGTGGCACCGCTGGTGTTCTCAATGGACACCCACCCCGCCAGTTCGAGCAATGAATCATTCTGCTTGCTTACGCCTACGTATTCGGCGTGCCAGCTCATGCCCTCGGTGAGGTAGCTGAGCTCCACTTTGTGCGCACCGGGCTTCTTGTTCTCGATCAACCACACCAGGGTGGGCTTCAAGATCAGCCCTGTCGGCAAGGAGGGGAAGCTGATGGTCTCGATGGCCGCACTGGAGACCACGTCCACTTGACCGGTTGTGCGCTGGAGAATCGCATCCTGGGAAGCACTGAGAAGGCGCCCCGTAAAGGAACGGCCGTCCCGCGTGGTGACGGCGATTTCCTGGCCCACATATTTGAGCAGAAGACGCTGCGTGCCGACCAGGTCATACTGGAAGTTTTGTTCGAGAATCTCCACGGCATCAGGAGCAGTGAGCGACTTGAAGTGGACCGAAGTTGGATCAATCTGCGAGGCCACATCGACAAAGCTGAACTCCTGCGTGCCCTTATCCAGTGTCAGGGAACGCGTCTCACGCACCAGAGCGCGATTGTCGTTATACACGGTGACCGCCGTGCCCAACTTCTGCTGCGGGAGTACCGCACCTGCCTGCCCCAGGGCAGCAATAGCTAACACAAGGCATCCAAGCCTCATCGTCATATCCCTCCATGACGGTAGTGAACGTCTGGCCTGCATCTACCCCAGGTTGCTCAGGCACAGCTGCAGGCGCGCCAGTCGCTGCTCAAAATCGCTCTTCTTTTGCCGCTCGCGTGTGATCACCTCTTCCCCCGCCCGGGCCAAGAAATCCCTGTTGCTAAGCCTGTCGTTGAGCGCTTGCAGTTGCCCTTCTACCCGATCAATCTCCTTGCGCAGCCGGGACTTTTCCAGCTCAATGTCAATGACTCCTTCCAGCGGCACAAAGAGGGACATGTTAGCGACAACAGCACCTGCTGCGGCCCGGGGACGTGCACCGCCAAAGCGCAACTCTACCACGCGCGCCAGTCGCTGAAGATAGTGCAAGCTGTCCCGCAAGAGGGCCTGCTGTCGCGCATCAGCCCCTTCTATGACCAACTGCACCTGCGCCTGAGGTGGCACGCGCATTTCGCCGCGAATATTGCGCACGGCGTTGATGACCTCTTGCACCAACGCGATTTCCTCCTCCGCCTGCACATCGGCTGCCGCCTCCTCAGGCTTGGGGTAAGCTTGCACCATAATGCTAGGCACCCCCTGGGCGCGCTTGGAGCGCTCGGGCAGGGCCTGCCAAATCTCCTCGGTAATAAAAGGCATAAAGGGGTGGGCCAAGCGCAGGATGCGCTCCAACACTGCCACTGCTACCGAAAGCGTCACCTGCCGACGTCTCGGCTCGGTAGCCTCGTCCAGGTGTTCCTTGCTAAACTCCAGGTACCAATCGCAGTATTCTCCCCAGACAAAACGGTGCAAAAGGTGGGTGGCGTCGTTGAAGCGGAACTCCTCCAGGGCGTTACGCACGCTCTCCACGGCGGCGCGAAGCCTACTCAGAATCCAGCGATCTGCCAGCGCTAGCTCGTGGGCAGCAATCTCCTCCAGCAACAAGGGCTGTTCACCCGGCCGGAGGTTCATCAGCACAAAGCGCGCTGCGTTCCATAGTTTGTTGGCGAACTTTTGCCCAAACTCCACCAACGTATGGTCGAACCTAATCCCGCCCGCGACTGGGGTCAGGTAGACCATCGACATGCGCAAGGCGTCGGCTCCGTATGCCGGCACGCCCTTAGCGTAGGACGGGTTCTTTTTCGCAAACTCGGCCATCTCCTGAGGGGTTGCACCATCAATGAGCCACAGCGGGTCTGGAGAGTTGCCAAGCGACTTGGACATCTTTCTGCCCAGTGGGTCCCGCACGACGCTATGGAAGTAGACGTCGCGGAACGGAATATCGCCCATGAACTCAAGGGATGCCATGATCATCCGCGCCACCCAGAAGAAGATGATGTCCGGGGCAGTGACCAGCGTGCTTCCTGGAAAGAACACCTCCAGGTCGCGCGTGCGCTCCGGCCACCCCAGGGTGCTGAAAGGCCAGAGCCAGGACGAGAACCAGGTGTCCAGCACGTCATCATCCTGGCGCAATGCCGTACTGCCGCATTCCGGACAAACACGTGGTTCAGCCCTGCTCACCACCACATGCTCGTGTTCACAGTACCAGACGGGAATGCGGTGCCCCCACCATATTTGGCGGCTAATGCACCAGTCTCGCACGTTCTCCATCCAGCGAAAGTAAGTCTCCTCCAGCTGGGCGGGGTGGAAACGGATCTTGCCCTCCTTCACCGCGCGTATGGCAGGCTCAGCCAGCGGTTTCATGCGCACAAACCATTGCGTGGACAGAGCCGGTTCCACCACAGTATCGCAGCGATAGCAGTGAGGAATCGGGGTAATCTGCTCCTGTACACCGCGCAACAGGCCCTGCTGCTCCAAGTCGCGAAGGACGCGCGCCCGCGCCTCCATGCGGTCCAAGCCCTTGTAAGGGCCTGCCTCTGCGGTCATCTTGCCGTCTTCATCAATGACCACCACCTGAGGCAGATTGTGCCGCAGCCCCACCTCAAAGTCGTCGAAATCGTGGGCCGGCGTGATCTTGACGGCCCCACTCCCCTTCTCGGGGTCGGCGTGCTCATCGGCGATGATCGGGATCCGACGCCCCAGCAGCGGCAGAATCGCCTGGCGGCCTACCAGCTTTTCATAGCGGGGGTCCGCCGGATGGACCGCAACTGCCGTATCGCCGAGCATGGTTTCCGGACGGGTGGTGGCCACCACTATCTCCCCATCACCGTCTGCAAGAGGATACGCAATCGCCCAGAGCTTGCCGGGGACCTCCTTGCCAGGGGACTCTTCGTCAGACAGGGCCGTCTTGCAGCGTGGGCACCAGTTAATCAGGGCGCGGTCGCGGTAGACAAGGCCTTTCTCATAGAGCCGCACAAAGACCTCTCGCACCGCGGCACTGAGCCCCTCGTCCATAGTGAAACGCTCCCGCTCCCAGTCGCAGGAGGCGCCCAACCGCCGAAGTTGCTCCAGAATGATCCCGCCGTACTTTTCCTTCCATTCCCACACGCGGGCAAGAAAGCGCTCCCGCCCAAGGTCAAAGCGGGTCAAACCCTCCTTAGCCAGCATCTCCTCAACTTTGTTCTGCGTGGCAATGCCGGCGTGATCCGTCCCTGGCAACCACAAACACTCAAATCCCTCCATCCGCTTCCAACGGATCAGGATGTCCTGAATTGTGTTGTTGATCACGTGACCAAGGGTCAACATCCCGGTCACATTGGGCGGCGGGATCATGATCACATAGGGCTTCTTGGGCGAGTCAGCATTGGCGTGGAACAAGCGATGCTGCTCCCAGAATCGGTACCACTTGCTCTCGACCTTCTTCGGATCATAGACCTTGCTCAGTTCCTGACTAGTCATTTCCTCTCCAGTTAGATCAGGTCATCTCCGGCATCATTCTTGAAGAGCCAGGCTAAAGGCAGTAGTCAATTTCAGAATATCCCTGTTCGCTTTGTCCAATCGCGTTGCCAGGGCAGAGGCGATATTGCGCATGAGCAGAAAACCCAACTTAGGGTCCTGTTCACAAAGCGCGATGCACTGCGCGCGACGCAGTACACCGAGCTTGCAGCTGGTCAGTGTTCTCACGGTAGCCGTACGTTGGTGATGGCTGTCCAACAAAGCCATCTCGCCGAAAAAGGGAGCCTGCGCAGCCGACATCCGATCCAGGGCCTTGTCCCTCGTATCAACGTTGCCTCGGCCGACCATCAGGGTGAGCGTTTTTGACACCTCCACCTCACCGTGCAGCACCAAAAAGAGCGCGTCGCCTGCCTCCCCTTCTTGCACAATCACCTCACCAGCGGGGCAATCGCGCAGTTCCAGAATGCCCCAGACCCGTTGCAACTGCTCGTCTGTGAGTCCTGCGAAAATGGGGAAACGAGCCAGCTGCTCAACGCCGGGTCTCGCCTTGGGCTCTTTTTTACGGGCCACGTTACCCCTCCTGGATCGGCGTGATAGTGACCGCGACGTCCCGTTCTTGAATGACGTAGGAATCCGGCGGATTCAGGTTGACTTCTACTCGTGGCGCTGCACCAAGCCCTTTGCCAGCGGCTTCAAGCTTTCGGCGGATGAAATCGTCAATGGCTGAATAGTCACCGGTGAGCACCTCCTCCAGCTTCAGGCGTTGCTCCTCGCGGATAAAGCCCAAGAGTAGAGTCTGCTTGCTCTGCCGCATGTGGCGAGCAAACTCCCCAAAGGTTCTGCCTACGAAGGCGCTAGGCACACTCTGGCGCATGAGCTTCATGCCGGCGCGTTCGGCCAGGAGGGCCTCAAGCATCTCGGGCACTCCAGGAGAAGCCACGTGCGCAGCCAGAAAGAAGCCCCCGTGGGCGTCGCCCACTACAATGCGGTCTGCATTGGCTCGCCGCAGATGCGCTTCATTCTGTGCATCGACAATGTAAGCCAGCACCTTGACGTGGGGAGCCAGCGCCTTGATGGTGAGAGTAGCCAGGATGGTATGCTCGTCTGGCGACCCGCGTGCGCCGCTGAGCGTATCAGGCACAAGCACCGCTGCGTAGGCGGCCTCAACGTTTGCGCGCCGCAGGATTGTTTCCTCGGCGAAGTCGCCACGCACAAACTTTATCACCAGGTCCCGGTGACGAAACAAGAGGTTTTCCACCTCTTCCTCTTGCAGCTCGTTGACCAGCACTACGGTACGGCCATGCGCAATCAGGTCCTCGCGGAGCCGTTGTAGCAACTCCTCCACATGCCGCGACCAGCCACAAATCAGCAGGTGGTTGCGAGCGCGTATTCTCTGCAATCCTTTTGCCTCCTTCAGTCTCCGCGTCACCAACGCCGACGAGATGCCCCCGGTCAGCAGACTGATCACGGCCACACCGGAAAACATCACCATAACGCCCACTAAACGGCCCAGGGGCGTGATAGGAACTCGATCGCCATAGCCTACGGTCATCATGGTCACGACCGTCCACCACATGGCGTCTTCCAGGGTGCTCAGTCCGCTATTGCGCCCCCTCTCGGCCAGGAGCCCCAGCACACCCCCGGCCAGCGCGATGCCCACCACCAGAATCACAACCTTGATGGTCAACCGACGTCGCAAGCCGTAGAAGATGTGACGGACCCGCCGCCTGGTGAGCAAGGGACGTACCCTCCTGTGCTTGGTGGTGACAGGTAAATATAGCAAAACCCGCGCAACAAGTCAACCCAATTGACACATGCGCTCGTGGATCGGCCACCAGTCAAAGTTGATGGACCTCCACGATCCGGGTTGCGAAAAGTCCCTACGTCACCGCGTTCCGGCGCAGTGCGGCGAAGCCCATGCGATCACGTGTGCGAGGAAGGTTCGAAGCTTCGCGGCACACCCGGCCACGGGTTCACGCTTGGCCATCCGACAAATGTCGGCCCGATGTTTCCGCCTCAGCGATAGTCTGATCGGGCTGTGGTGGCAAAAGTCAGCGTTCCGGGGGGTCCGCACCCAGAGCTAACGGACTATGAATCGGTGTTCAGCACGCGCGCTGTTCCCACACCTGTCGGTGACGACCACGCTGACTCGATGGGGCCCGACCGTCAGGGGCTTCCGGGGTTGGTAGAAGGCACAGCGGCGTGGCGGATCGTACTCGGCGATGACCCTCTCTCCGTCCAGGCGGAGCTCTATGCTCTCCTCGCCGCCTATCCCCGAGAGTCGGTCGTAGAAATCGACCCTCAGCATGGGCTGCCTGGTGGCAAGTGTCGCGCCATCAGCAGGAAGCAGCGCGGTAATGACGGGAGGCACCGAATCGCGTACCACGGCAAAGGTCCCGAGACGCCCAATGGAACACCAAACCTTTGTGCCTCGGGGTTCAACCTGGCTCCCCATAAACGACAAGACTCCCTTCTGCCCCACGCCATAGATGGCCAGTTGCTCGGGCCTCGACTGCTGTTCTGCCAAACTGATGCTGAGCCATCCGCGGCCCTTTAGCGGCACATCTGAGGGTTCAAACCGATAAACCTTGCCGATTACGGGTACGCGAGAAGCGGGCAATATGGTCACTTCCTCAACTCGGGCATAGAGCGGGCGATAAACTGCACCGCCCTCGAACCGAATTTCACACAACCCATCTTCCGAACGAACCCGTCCACCTCGTTCCGGGCTCACCGGCCATAGGGTCGCGCATGATGCTCCCCAGAGAGTATCGCCAGTAGTCGCGACTGCCTCTGCCTCGACACACAGCTCCCCCCGGTGTCGCCCCTGGATGGGTAGTCCAGTAACATACACTTGCGGACCGATCGCCCATGACACAAGGTCGAGGGTCTTCTCTCCGCTATACCACACTGCCAGACGTGGCGGCTGCAGGAGCCGTTGCGGAGTCCTGACCACCACCCGCGCGAAGTCGTCGTAAAAGTCGGACTCGACAATTAGCCCTCCCCTCACGGGCGCGCCTCTCCTCGCACCAAAGAAGACAACCTCATCGCGCTTCCTCATCGAATCACCTTGTGCCAAGAAGAGCACGGTCGACTCAGAGGTGTCCTCAGGCCATGGACCGGGGATCTGCTCGGCTAAAGAGTCGGCCTCTTCAAGTAGCTTGGACCACGCTATTGAAGGGGAGGTCAGAGGTTGCTGCCTTCCCGGCGAGACGACCAGGAGTGAGAATTCAAGGGACGCCTTGTTCCCAGCATAGTCGCGCGCCTCAATCACGATCTCATGCTGGCCCACATTGAGAAGTAAGTCTCCTGGAGCACCTTCTACACCACACAGCAAGACCCCAGCTGAGGGAAAGGGCGAGCGGTAGAACCGGAGACCGTTGCTGGGGTCACGGAATAGACGTTGAAAGTCACCATATCCCCGCGCTTCGAGGCGGAACTCGCGGTCCAAGACCATTTCGCGATTCTGCTCATAGCAAAAACGCTGGTATTCGCTGCGGAAAGCTTCCCTCCCGTCCACCATTAAACGCAAAGAATAGACCGAAAAACGATTGGAGGCCCCGTCGGCTTGGTCAAAGCACGAGACAGCCAGACCGATACGCCCCCATACCTCTGGCACTTCGGGGAGCGAGAAGCGGCTCCCAGGCAATGCTCGCAGTGCACGCAGCGCAGGGCGCAGGTCGTTGTCCACGCGACTTGCCACATCCATGGGAATGAGGGCCAGACGGCGAAGAACAGGCGCGCGGGTATCCTGCACCGGGAGCCCAAAGAGCAGTGGATTCAAAGGGCAGTTGTACCGATCCCGCAGTTCAAAATGGAGATGAGGCGCCGATGTACCGCTCTGCCCGGTGTAAGCAATCGTCTGACCTTGCTCCACGGGAAACTCTGTGGGACGAAAATAGAGTTCGACGCTGAACCGCCCCCTTCGCTCCTGCTCGGCGTAGATCCGCTCCTCGATCCCTTCCATAAAGCGAGAGAGATGGGCGTACACTGCCGTTTCGCCAGTGTCAAGCACCTGGTAAAGAACTCTACCGTAACCATAGGGCGACACGACCACGCGCGAGACATATCCAGGGCGAACTGCGAAAACCTTGTACCCAACCGCGCCATTCGTCTTAATGTCAATGCCCGCGTGAAAGCGCCCCGGTCGGTATTCGCAGAACGAGGAAGAGAGCAGCTTGCTGGCGTCTGTAGGCCAATGGAGCATCTGTGCAGAGCACGCACCCCAGGTCACCAGTGCAAGAAAACCAACTACAAGAAGCTTTCTCGTTTTCACCGCGTCCTTCCCGAAGAGCAAAGATCCGTTACCACTCATGGCGGCCTGGTCAAACCGAGTTCAGCACCTCAGCCAGCCGCGCAGCGAGGTGCCGGCGTTCAAAGCGCTCGAGGCCAGCGCGACTTCCCTCCGTCACTTTCGAAGCTCCATAAAGGAGTTCATCTAAACCTTGTTCGATTGCCTCTGGGGTATCTTGGCATATCACCACGTGCGGGGCGGACTCCTCCAACAAGTCGACAGTCTCGCCGGGCGGGGCCACTGCAAGGATTGGTTTACGTGCACGCAAGTACTCAAAAACTTTACCTGGGACCACATCCTGCGAAGTGGTTCCCGTCAGGAGCAGAACCAACACATCCGCGGCTTGCAGCCAGCGGACCGCCGCGCGGTGTTCCAGGTACCCTGTCACTTCCACGTAGCGCTCCAACCCCAGCTGCGAAACCAGCCCCTGGAGGTCAACGCCAATCGCTGTACCTACAAACACGACCCGCAGCGCGGAGGTATTCAGCCGCCTCTTCTGGATGAGCGCCGCGCACGCCTTCAGGTAGTTGCCGGGATGTGCCAGCCTACCCACACTCCCACAGTAGACAAGCAACTTTCCCCTCTTGGCCCTTGGCGGCGAAGGACCGAAATCCTCCTCGTCGTAACCATTTGGGATGACCACCGAGGCAAAGTCTCGCCGACGCGACTTACTCTTCAGGCTGGCAGCAAGGGCATGCGAGACGCAAACTACCGCGTCCGCGTGGTGGAGTACGATTCTTTCCAGCCACTTGTTTACGGCGCGGTGCAAAGGCGTAGGCGAAAGATCCAGATGTCCCCCTGTCCACTGATCGCGGAAATCTGCAACCCAGCGGCACCCGGCAAACTGGCGCAGCAGCAGACCGGCCAGGTGTGCCGAAGGAGGCGGCGAAGTTGTCATCACCACCCGAATTCGCTCGCGCCTGTGGAGTCTCCACGCTCTGACTAAACCAAACGGAACCCAGAGAATCTTTGCATCTGGAACAAAGAGCCACCTCAGCAACGCCTCGTACCGTTTCCAGGCCGTGCCGGCCACTCCCTCTCCCTTGGTTGGATGGCGGTGCAGCCCCCTTCTGGCAAGAAAAAGGAGACGCTGGGGGTCCAGGGATTCGGTTCTCTCCACACGCGCCTGCGCAACCTCCTCGGCGAGAGAATGGTCTTTCGCAAAGTAAGCCGTGTCCTTCACCGTCACAACGACGGGTTCCCAGCCGAAGAGGGGCAGGTACTTCACGAACTTTGCCGTGCGCTGCACCCCTCCCATTCCTAGCGGCGGAAAGTAGTACGCAAGCAAGAGGAACTTTCTTCTACCCCTGTCAGACATGGCGGACCCGCAGCCTAATCTTTTCCAGCACCTTAGCTGCTGTCCAACGTACCTTGATGCGGGGATCGTCCAGGTAGCGCCGCCATCTCGCGGCCCACTCCTGAAAAGCCCGCTCGCCCGTCAAAGCGAAGAGCACTTCCATGAGCCGGACATGAATGCGATGGTACATGCGGGAAGCCAAGCGGCGTGTCGGGTGGAGGTCGTACAACGTCCACCACCCGATGTCGTAACGACAGAGATTGGTCTTCAATCCCACAACGGCCTGTTGAAAGAGACTCTGAGCCAGGGAATCCCCCGTCGCCCGCCAGAAATCGTACACGCCGAGGAGCGCGAAGATGTGTCCGTTTAGTACGTGCGGAGGCGGCGTCGTGGGGAACTCCTCAAAAACCGGAGTACCGTCCGGAAAGGTAGCTACAATCCCTCCCCGTTCTATGGACAACCGAAACGCCGCAAATGCCCTCCTCGCTGTACGCAAGTAGCTCTCTTTGCCTTCCACTAACCACAAGCGCAAGAGCAGGGAAATCGCCTCGCCCTGGGCCATCGCGGAAATCCATGGGGCCTTGGGGCCGTAGAAGGGCAGATCGTACCGATATACCCATGCGCCAACTCCGCGCCGGTACTCTTCGCAGTGCTCCACCAACCAATCCCCTGCCTGCCGCGTCTCTTCCAGCAGACTCTCCTGGCCGGTGCGCGTCCACTTTGTCAAACGGTCCAGACCGTACTGGGCCACGGTGATTGCATTGTATTGCCACCCCGTTGCGCGGCCGTAGTTCACCTGGGGAATGCCATCCCCGTCAAATCGGTACTCCCCAAAATCTTCGATCCCAGCGAAGTCAAAGTGATACGCGATAGGAACAGGAGAACCGCCCTTTTTTCCCTGTGTTGCCGCCTGCATAGGCTTTTCGTTCATGGATAAAGCAACGGGGAGTCTATCACTCCCCGCCCTCCAGGGCTATGCAATTTGTGCACAGTACTCTCTCGCGCTCCTGTGCGGCGGAAACAACGCTGACCGCACCGCACACGAGCGCGTTCGTGGGCCAAGTCTTAGGCTACTTCGACACGGCTCTGGTCGCCGATCATGAAACGGTGCGTCTTGGGTATGCCGTTGGCGCGCACCACCTCTGCATGATAGCCCAACAGGCTACTCTCGATCCGAATGCCCACATCGATGATCCGGCAGTGAGACATGACGATGCTGAACTCCACCTCGCTGTTGCGGATGATGCAGTCATCCTGAATGGAAGTGAAGGGGCCGATGTAGCTGTTCTCCACAATCGTACGTTTGCCGATAATCGCTGGCCCGCGAATGTGGCTGCCAATAATGCGCGCCCCTGCCTCAATTGTCACTGCCCCGGCCACGTGCGAGGCCTCGTCCACACTGCCCTCGACACGTGGCTCCAGGTGCTCCAACACCAGTCTGTTGGCCTCCAAGATATCCTGGGGCTTACCCGTATCCTTCCACCAACCGGTGATCTCGGAGTAGGTGACTTTGTACCCCTTTTCCAGCAGGTACTGGTGAGCATCGGAGATCTCCAACTCTCCCCGGGCGCTCGGTTGAATGTTGTTGACCGCCTCGAAGATGCAGCTGTCATAGATGTAGATACCGGCCACTGCGTACTGGCTCTTTGGCACCTTGGGCTTCTCTTCGATGCGGACGATCCTCCCATCCCTGATCTCTGGCACCCCGAATCGCTCTGGGTCCTTGACGCGCGCCAATGTGAGGTGGCAATTGGACTCTTGTCGCTCAAACTCTTCGATAAAGCGCTTGATCCCCCCCACCACCATGTTGTCGCCCAGATAGAAGACGAATGGTTCCTCGCCGATGAACTCTTGCGATATTTTCACCACGTGTGCCAAGCCCAGGGGTGCCTCCTGGGGGATGTAGGTCACATGAATCCCCCACCGGGAGCCATCGCCCACTGCCTCCTTCACTTCGAGCCCCTCGGCGTTGGTGACAATGCCCACCTCCTTGATCCCCGCCTCGGCGACAAACTCCAGGGCGTTGAACAAGATAGGCTTGTTGGCAATGGGCAATAGGTGTTTGTTCTGCGTATGGGTGAGCGGTCGAAGCCGCGTCCCTTTCCCCCCACTTGTGATCAGTGCCTTCATTGTGCGCTTCCTCTTCCTGGCCTTGTGTTCACTCGCCACGCTCTATTCATTCATACACGCAGGGACCTTCGCTGGCGGATGGCAGAGGATAGACCCCACAGTCTTCTTCGGGCCCAGTTTCCAAGCCCCCGAACCATGTTCCTCCGGCAGCAGCCTGGAACACCCATCGCCAGAACGATGCCACCCTCAGCAGCTACGCATGCCCCCATCCTTGTCCAGCGCACTACATGCCCAGGTGCGGCCCCTAGACACCAGACCCTTTCGCGGCCAGCGCCGCGTCGATGGCGTTATTGGCCAATACGTCCGCTCTCTTGTTTTGCTCCCTGCTCACTTCTTCGATGACAAACCGTTCGAACCGCCCCGCAAGCTCCTTGACGCGTTGGTACAGCGGAACCAGGCTACCGTTCTTGACGCGGAAACTCCCGTTGAGCTGCCGTGCCACCAGGGCGCTATCGGTGCGCACCCTCACCGACCGTACCCCCAACTCATGCGCTTTCTCCAGCGCCAACTCCAATGCCCGGTACTCCGCAACGTTGTTGGTACATTCTCCCAAATACACGCTCACCTCGGCCCGTAGGCGACCATCCTGGTCGATCAGGACTGCCCCTGCGCCAGCGGGACCGGGATTACCCCGTGCCGCCCCATCTATGTGGATGGTCAGCTCGTAGCCCGGGAGGTCGTTTGCCAAAAGGCCCTCAAGCCTGCTCAGCAGCGCCTCCACACGGCTGGTCTCAACCCCCAAACGCTTAGCAAGCTCCTCCACTGGCAGCAAGGCCCGGAGTGCGCGGTAAAGGTCCCTGTCGCTTGCCTCAGTCTTCACTCTTCTCCTTCGATCTTCTCCCGCTTTCTGGGTCGGAGCATGGCCGCCCCGCTTCGGACCACCAGCAAAACAAAGATAACGATGAGCACCACATCGCGGGTACCGGACAAAAAGAGGGTGTAAAGTAGTCCCAAGCTTGAGGACACCAGAATCGGCATGGCTTCAACAGTGCGCGTAGCTACCATGGGAATCCCTCATGGCTAACGTCTGTGATGGAACTCATGCACACCCACCTTTCGAATCGCCACTGTGCCAACACGGCCTCTCCGGTCTCACGCGATGTTGGATAAAACCCCTGCTAACGAACGAGAGACCTCGGAGAAACCAAGGATCCAGCCAAAGTACCCGTGCCCAAGGCTTGTGACCAAAGGCTTCCGGCCGCAGACTTCTTCAAGCCGGTGAACAGATGCATCCAGAGCACGGCACGCACAAGCCCTTAGCCCAGAACCTGAGGTTAGTATCCTTCTTCTTCGCCCTCGAGTCCGGCGCAGCGGCCCCCTGCACCCACCTAGCTGGCCCTCCAATCAATTGGACCACAGCAAGTGGTCCCGTGCTGATAGTCATGCCATTGAGGATCTTCAAAACAGGCTCGCTCTCCCAGGCTCCTCCCCGATGCCGCCGGCTCACAGAAAGGGCCTCCGGCGAGAGTGTGCGTTGCATCAAGCCTAGGCCTCTCCCCCACCGGTGCTCCTCCGTGCCGTCATGCACTACCGCACTGCGATTCTGTCCAAACTCAAACCACTCAGAACAGCGCCATCATGAGCCGGGGAATCACATATGCGACCAGAAAAGCGCCATATAGGACCGCCATGCTGGAGACCGAGAAGTTAAGAAGCTTCTCATCGGGACATTTTGCCAGCATAGGGATACCCACGTAGAGCAGGTAAAGGCCATACAAGGCGACGATGAACGTGAGGCCGGAAAGCCAAGGAAACGCCACGAACACGCCGCCCAGAAGAACAGGAGTGAAAGAAAAGGCGGAGAGCTTTAGGAAGTCCAAGGCCTCGCCCCCAACCTCCATTTCGCGCGCAATGGCGTGCATTACCCGAGCAGTGAAGTGCACAGCCGCTATGCAAAGTACAAAAAAGAGGAGCGTGCTGAGGAAATGCACCCATACGCGACCGCTGCTAAAAAAGAAGCGGAAATAGAAAGCAACTGCCGGAACGACCGAGAGTACGCTCACATATCTTGCCGTAATCTCTGCAGGGTTGAGCGCCTCGTTCTTGATCTGCTCCCATGTCTGTCGCGTTTCCAACAGGATATCCCTAGCCCGGGTCAGAGTCCATTGCATGGTGCGTCCCTCATTTGCTCCCTACCGAACTCCTTGCGGTTCATCCAGCCATCCAA
This sequence comes from candidate division KSB1 bacterium, assembly GCA_034506335.1. Lineage (NCBI taxonomy): Bacteria > Pseudomonadati > Candidatus Zhuqueibacterota bacterium. Next base: position 19,236 of record JAPDPR010000035.1, on the reverse strand, counting down.
ACGTTATCACTGCCCAAGAGCGCGCGAAGACCCTCCATGAGTCCAGGTCCTGGCTTGACCTTCGCCCTGCTCGCAGAAAGCACCAAGTTCCTGCCGTTTTGGGTGGGCAAGGTAATGAAAAGCGGACAGTCCCCCTTGTGCTGCGCAAGCAGTTCCCCGAGGCGTTCAACCGTGGACATCTCCAAGGAGCCCGGCGCGATGCGCAGACAGAGCCGCCGGGCGAAACGCTCTGCAACCTCGGTGAGGGGCACAACCTCTTCGCAAATGATTTTCGCCCCTTTATCCAAACGGTTAGAGACTCTCCCGACCACCATTACCATTGCCCCGGCGTAAAGATACTCGCGATACTTCTCAAAGTTACTGGAGAACATCAAGCACTCACCGGTGCCGGTGAGATCCTCGAGGGTGAAAAAGCCGGTCACGCCACCGCGCTGGTCAGGACGGGTAACAAAATCTGTGACCACCCCACACACGCGCACTTCCGTGCCATCCTGTGCGTCCTCAAATCCGTCCAGGGTGAGGGTGGCAAAAGTCTCGATCTCCTCGCGAAACCGATTCAGTGGATGACCCGACACGTAGAACCCCAGCACAGCCTTTTCCTTGCGCAAGGTCTCGTCCTCAGACCATGGGGTCTCTTGAGGAAGAGAGGGTTTGAGGGGGTGCTCGGCACCCACATCGCCGAAGATGCTGGTTTGGCCTATGGCCCGCTCTGCCTGCAGCGCTTGCCCCCAATTGACTGCAGCCTCGAGCGCTGCCATCAGCTGTGCCCGGTGGCCGCCTAGGGAATCCATCGCTCCCGCCTGGATGAGGCTTTCCAGCACTTTCTTATTGACCACGCGCAAGTCTACCCGCGCGCAAAAGTCAAACAGATCTGTGAATGCCCCGCCCGCGTGCCGGGCCCGCACAATCTCTTCAATGGCACCGAGGCCTGCGTTTTTCACCGCACCAAGCCCAAAGCGAATCCCCTTCTCGGTGACTACAAAGGCCGCCTCACTCTCGTTCACGTCCGGAGGCAAGACGGGAATGTTCATCCGCCGGCATTCACCGATCAGCTTCACCACACGGTCGGTGTCCCCCATTTCGCTGGTCAGCGTAGCAGCCATGAACTCGGCAGGATAGTGTGCCTTGAGATAGGCTGTCTGGTAAGCAAGCAGCGCATAGCCTGCGGCGTGTGACTTGTTGAAGCCATAGCCGGCAAAACTCACCATCATGTCAAAAATGGCCGATGCAGTCTCCGCGTCGATCCCGCGCTCCCGGGCGCCGTTGACGAACAGGCCGCGCTGCCGCTCCATCTCTTCAGGAATCTTCTTGCCCATTGCGCGGCGTACCACGTCGGCCTGCCCCAGGGAGAAACCGCCGATCTCGTGGCAGATGCGAATGACCTGCTCCTGGTAGATTGCCACGCCATAGGTTTCCTTGAGAATCGGCTCCAGCAGAGGGTGGAGATATTCAATGGTTCTCTGACCGTGCCGCCGGGCAACAAAGTCTTCGATGGTGTCCATGGGGCCTGGCCGATACAGGGCGTTCATGGCTATGAGGTCTTCGAGGCGCGTGGGGCGCAGCCTCTTCAGCCATTCACGCATCCCGCTACTCTCGAATTGGAACACCCCCACGGTCCGTCCTTCTGAGAGCAGGCGGTAGGTCTCGGCATCGTCCAAAGGGATCGCGTCGATATTCAGAGGGACACCCTTTCGACGCACCGCCTTCACAGTATCGTCGACCACCGTCAAGGTGCGCAAACCCAGGAGATCGATCTTAAGCAGGCCGATTTTCTCGAGGCTGTCCTTGTCGTACTGGGTTACCACCTCCTGGTCCCGGACGCGATAAAGAGGCACATAGTTGGTGAGCTCGTCTGGGGCAATGACCACGCCAGCGGCGTGCGTGGAGGCGTGGCGGGCAATACCTTCCAGTACGAGGGAGTACTCGATCAGCTTCTGATATTCCTCTTTGCTGGCAACCAGGTCCGCCAATTCTTTGACCGAGTTGAGCGCCTGCTGTAGTGAGACGTTCGGCCCTGCCGGAATAAGTTTGGCGATGCGATCCACCTCGCCCAGGGGGATCTTCATCACCCGGCCAACATCCCGCACCACTGCTCGTGCGGCCATCGAGCCGAAGGTGATGATCTGCGCCACGTTGTTGGCGCCGTACTTCTTGCGCACGTAGGCAATTACCTCATCGCGCCGTTGGTCGCAAAAGTCCACATCGATATCCGGCGGGCTCAAACGCTCCGGGTTCAGGAAACGCTCAAACACTAGGTCATACTTGAGGGGATCGATGCGGGTGATGCCCAGCAGGTATGAGACCACACTCCCCGCTGCTGAGCCTCGCCCCGGACCGACTGGAATACCCACGCTGCGTGCGTACTCGATGAAATCCCGCACGATGAGGAAGTAACCCGCGTAACCAGCATCACGAATAATCTTGAGCTCGTGGCGTACTCGATTTTCGATCTCAGGCGTGGGAGTACCATAGCACCGGCGGACACCCTCCCAAACCAGCTTTTCCAGATACTCATCCAGCGTGCTCACTCGCTCGCCCGCCGGCAGCGCAAAGCGGGGCAGGTGTCTTGCCTTGAGGTCGAGCAAAACATGGCATTTCTCGGCAATGGCCACCGTGTTTTCAATGGCTTCTGGCACGTCTTGAAACAGAGCGGCCATCTCCTCAGCGGACTTGAAATAGATCTGGTCTGTGGCGTAGCGAAGCCGATCCGGCGCATTGAGGTCGGCACCTGTTTGGAGGCACAGGAGAATGTCGTGGGCCGCATAGTGCTCGCGCTTGAGGTAATGGACATCGTTGGTCGCCACCACAGGAATGCCCAGCTCTTTTGACAACCTCACCATCTGCTCGCGCACCACTTGCTCATCTGCTAAGCCGTGGTCCTGGATCTCAAGATAGAAATCCTCCCCGAAGATTTCCTTGTACTCGAGAGCGGCGCGCCGGGCCTCCTCCCACATCCCTTGGAGGAGGAACCTGCTGACCTCCCCCTTGATGCACGCCGAGAGGGCGATGAGGCCATCATGATGGAGCCGAAGCAGCTGCTTGTCGATGCGCGGCCTCTGGTAGAAACCTTTTAGGTAGCCATGTGAGACTAGCTTCAAGAGGTTTTTGTAGCCGGTCAAATTGCGGGCAAGAAGGACCAAGTGATAGTTGCCTTCACCAGACCTGTGGGGGGTACGGTCCTCGCTATTGCCGGGGCTCACGTACGCTTCCACACCGAGAATGGGGATGATACCGGCCTTCAGCGCCTGGTCATAGAACTCTATGGCGCCGAACATGTTCCCGTGGTCGGTGAGCGCGAGCGCGCGCATATTCATCTCGGCGCATGTCTTCACCAACTTGGGAATGGGCGCGGCACCGTCCAGGAGGCTATAGTGCGAGTGAGTGTGGAGGTGAACAAATTCCGGCATCGCTCTCTGCTCTTTACCCCGCCATTCTACCGGGAGAGGGTACGAAGCATGGCCTCTGCTGTCTGGCGGTATTCACTCCGAGGGTGGTGAAGCAAGAAACTCCTCAGTTCCACACGCGCTGCCTCGCGCTCGCCCAGGGCAACGTAAGACTTGCAAATCATCAGGTGCGCGTCGTCGTACTTGTCCGTGGCAGCGAAAGAAAAGACTTTGAGGAACTCGGCTATCGCTTGGTCATACTGGCCAAGGTCGTAGTAGCATTGTCCAATCCAGTACTGGCAATTGTCTGCCAGCGAATGAACTGGGTTTTCGGAAATGAGGGCTTCGAACTCTCCGATAGCCCGACGCAACTGCTGTCCTTGGGTTAGCCGCAGGGCGGCCTGGTAGCGCTCCTCGTAGGTTCCCCCGCTGTTCGTCCGGGCCACAGCGGCAGGAGCTCTGGTCGGGGCAGTCTTGGCTGTCTGGACCTCCTGGTTGAGCCGCCTTATCTCCTGGTCTGCTGCGGCAAGTACGCGCTTCAGACTATCCACGGTGGCCTGACGTGCCCGCAGCCTGGCTTGTAGTTCTTGGTAGCGGCTTTGCGCGGACATGTACAAGCTTTCTGCCAATGGGGCAGCGCCCTGTTCCGTCTTTCCGCCGGTCCTTTCCGGCACCTGCTGCTTTGGGACGGCCTCTGTCGCAATGCCGCTTCCTGCCTCCCTTTGCCCACTTAACGTATCGGCTTCGAGAAGCGCCAGGATGCGACTGCGGTACTGCTCGTCTGCTTCTGGTGGAACCGTGGCCTGCCGCCGCCCACCGCAGGTGGCCAATGCCACCCCTACCGCAATCACGAATAGCGCCCGGAACTTGTGCATAGCTTGGGCCCTCCTGAGCAGTGTGCCGGGTCAAAGCCCAGCTTCTTCGCCTGGCGAGCTGTTGGCCTGCGCCAACAACTCGCGCGCCCCTTCTAGATGCGCCTCGGTCACAGTCTCGCCCCCCAACAGCTTGGCGATCTCGGCCGGGCGTTCCTCTTCCCTCAGGGTCCGCACCGTAGTGTGGGTACGGTCCCCTTCAACCCTCTTCTCGACCACATAATGCCGGTCCCCCATGCTGGCGATTTGCGGGAGATGCGTAATGGAGATGACCTGGTGGCTGCGCCCCAGGCTCCGCAGACTTCGGCCCACCACCTGCGCCACTCTGCCCGAAATACCGATGTCGATCTCGTCGAAGATCAGCACCGGGACCCGGTCCAGTCCCGCCAGCACCGACTTGAGCGCCAGCATGATGCGGGAGATCTCCCCTCCCGAGGCCACTTTCGCCAAAGGCCGCACCGGCTCCCCTGGATTAGTGGAAATGAAAAACTCCACATCATCCAACCCTCGTGGGGTGACACGATAGCGCTTCCCCTCGGCCTCCACAAGACCCGCCGCATTCTCCTCCCATTGAATTTGCACCATGAACGAGGCACGCTGGATGCCCAAATTGGCCAATTCTGCCACCACGCGCTGCTCCAGGAGCGAGCTCGCCTGGCGTCGCCGTTCAGAAAGGGCCACACACAGTTCTGCGAGCCGCTCCTTTTCCTCCCGCAGACGCAGTTCAGCAGTGGCGATCTGTTCCTCCTGGTTCTCCCACAGCGCGAGCTCGCGGACCAACATCTCTTTGTGCTCCAACACCGCATCCAGCGTACCGCCATAGCGCTTCTTCAGACCATTCAGGCGGGCTAAGCGTTCGTGGATTTCTTCAAGCCGGGAGGGAGAGAAGTCGATCCTGCTCTGGTATGCCCGCGCTGTCTTGGCAATCTCCTCGGCGGCAATGCGTGCAGATTCGCACATCTCTACCAGAGCAGCAAATGAGTCGTCAATCCCACGGAGCTCCTCCAGCAAAGAGGTGCAGCGGTGCAAACGCTCGCTTGCCGCGCCCTCACCTTCGTAAAGAAGCTGGCAGATTTCCTCCGTGAGGGCAAACAGACGTTCGCGATTGCGGGCCAGCGACTCTTCCCGCTCCAAAAGCTGGTCCTCATCCTTCTCTGGATTCACAGCTTGGATCTCTTTGAGCTGAAACTCAAACAGCGCCCGCTTTTCCGCGCGTTGCCGCGCCTGTTCTCTCAACTCCTCTAAGTCTCGAGCAAGCCTCTGGACGTGCTCGTACTGTCTCCGTACCGTCTCTCTCTCTCTTTCCAGCTGGGCAAAGGCATCTAAGTACAGAAGGTGTTCCCGTACGCGCAGGAGCGACTGGTGCTCGTGCTGCCCGTGCAAGTCCACCAACAGATCGCCGAGTTCTTCCAGCACCTTGAGTGGCACCGGGTTATCGTTGACGAACGCCCTACTTCGTCCAGACAAGTGCAGCTCACGCCGCACAATGAGCTCATCCGCCCCGTCATCCAACGCGTTGTCAGCCAGGAAAGCCCTCACGTCCGGAAGGTGCGAGACGAGGAAAATCCCCTCGATCACCGCCTTGTCTGCCCCGGCCCGGATAACCTCCACCTCCGCCTTCTCCCCAAGCACGGTGCTCAGCGCGTCTATGATGATGGACTTGCCGGCGCCTGTCTCTCCGGTAATGATGTTCAGGCCAGGCCCGAACTCCACCTCCACTTCGTCCAGCAGCGCATAGTTCTTGATGTAGAGCCTTTTGAGCATAACGGCATGGGGGGCACTAATGTCGTACTACAGCGACCTTACCCACGTGTCGGAGTCCAGACTCAGTATATATCACGTAAAGATACACCCCGGTGGCAACTTCTTCACCTCGGTCATTGCGCCCGTCCCACTCCACCCAGGAACCTGGGATCTGTTGCTGACTAAAATACCTCACCAGAAGGCCCTCAGGAGTGAGAACTCGCACAGTAGACCCATCTGCCAAGTTATGAATGTGGAAACGCTCCTGCCCAGTCTTGATCACAAACGGATTGGGGTAGGATAGAACCTCGGACAAGTCAGGTTTAGGCGGAGTGTAGGGCGTCTCCAGCCGGGAGAGTCCGCTTTCGGTGCCGACGTACACATACCCGGTGTACGGGTCAAACGCAAAACACTGCACATTGTTGCCGACCAAAGGGCTATTGTCGGTGGAATAGTGCGTCCACGTATAGCTGTCCCACGACAACACACTCACACCTGCGGAGGTGCCGATCCACTTGTTGTTGCGAAAGTCCACGGCAATCACGTTGATGTCATCGCTCAGGAGGCCGCCCCTTCCCCCGACGCTCCCCTCGAACCAGTAGTTCAGTCCCTGGTTGGTACCGATCCACACCACGCCATCGCTGTCTACTGCGATGGAGCGGATAGAATTGCTAAAGAGGCCATCGGCAGTGGTCAAGGTACCACGGATCGAGTCGTCGCTCTTGTCAAATGGCGTACCTCCATCATCCAGCACAACCACTCCCTCGCGCTCATGGCCGATCCACTTCCATCCACGCTGGTCTATCGCCATGCAGCTGACCGCCGTCTCCCGGATGCCATCGCTAAGCGAGAAGTACTGCCACTGACCTATGGGGCTGACCACCGCCAGCGGCTTGCGGTTAGCCGCATACTTATTCAGAATCCAGACGTTGCCTTCACGGTCAAGAACCAACCGTTCGGCGATAACGTTGATGGGCGTGTCGCTCCCAGAGAGCCGCCCACCGGTGGTATCAATGTGCGTGAACCGGAACCATTCCCCTACCTCTTCGACAATGGTGACGCCGCGCCCAGCTGTGCCAAACCACTTTCGGTTCTGATGGTCCACCACTACGGCGCGGTGTCCCGCGATGGTCAGCCCATCCTGTGCCGTAAGGGTGGTCCACTGCCCCTTCCGGAACGCCACTATGCCGTCGGCCCCAGAGGCACCCCAAAGACTGCCGTTTGCATCTATGGCCAGCGCGCTAAAGACCTCCACCTCTGGAGCGTTGACGCGCAGTTTTCGCCACGTCTGTTCTTCTTCCACGAACTGATGGAGACCCTGGCTCTCACTGCCAAGCCATAACCTACCCTGGTGGTCGATAAGGACCGCCGTGCGCCCCCACGGCGCCCACGGCTTCTGACGCACGGTTCCGTCGGATGCGATCGTGAAGACCCCTTGGGTGGTACCCACGAGCAAGGAGTCACCGCCGGCGCTGATATCAGTGACCTCCAGGCCTGCAAGCCCGACGTGTGTCCACCCCTCCATTGAGCCGCGCACAATCCCTGCTGCAGTGCCAACGTAAAGCGCACCCAAGTGATGAGTAAGCGCGGTTACCTTGTTCGAAGGCAGCCCATTGCTCATGCGGACGTTGGTCCAGAATTGTGGATCCATGAGATTTGGGGAACGAAGATTGGCATGCGCCAGCCCGGAAGGCGTCGCAACCCAAATCTCCTCCCCTACCACCAACAAGGCCGTGGCGCTCGTATTCCAGTCGAGCGCGAGACCCAGGCGTTTGTAGTTCTCCTTTACTTCGCGCCTCTTCAGGTCATAAAGGCTTACGCCGAAATCGAGCGCAACGAAGAGTGAGTCTCCCACCGCCTGCAAATCATTGACGGAGTGCCCCCGGTAGTCATTGACCACCGCCTTCACCGTACCCTCAGCCGTCACGAACGCCAGCGTGCCGGAGGCCGTGCCCAACCAGAGGTTGCCACGCTCGTCAACCGCCAGCGCCGTGACTACATTGGCGGGCAACCCCTCCGTGTTGGTGAGGATCAAGATGGACCCGTCGCCGTCCATGCGCACTAACCCCCCGCTTGTCCCGGCGTAGATTGTAGAACCGTGCCTGACCAAGGTGCGCACGCTGCTGACGGACGTGAAGGTTTTCCAGTCTCCCACTGCCGCCCTGAGCGTAGAGCAGGCGCAGACGCAGATTAAGAGTATGTCACGTGTCGATCTGAACATTCGGCGCCGGGATAGGGAAAAAGAGTTCGCCATTGAAGTGTGATTATAGGCCTGCTACGCCAGGCGTGCGAACAGGTCGGCCATCTCGATGGCACTGAGAGCCGCTTGCCACCCTTTATTGCCGGCCTTGGTACCAGCCCGTTCCAAAGCCTGCTCCAGGTTATCCGGGGTCAGCACTCCGTAAATGGTCGGCACTCCAGTGGTAAGTCCCACGTGCGCGATGCCCTTGGTCACCTCTGCCGCGATATACTCAAAGTGGGGCGTGGCACCCCGAATCACAGCCCCCAAGCAGATCACCGCGTCGTAGCGCTTGGAAGCAGCAAGGCGCTGCGCCACAGCGGGTATTTCGAATGAACCCGGAACCCACACTACATGGACCTTATCTTCAGCAGCCCCATGACGCCGCAAACAGTCCAGTGCTCCCTCCAGAAGCTGCTTGGAAATCAGCTCGTTGAATCGGCTCACCACAATGGCGAATGACCGGTCCTTGGCGCTCAGCAAACCCTCGGTTGTTAGCGGCATTGTCCCTCCACTTTCCGCAAATCAATGCGTAACAAAGCCCTACTTGACACACCTGCAGAGGGCCATTTCCTCCTCGTTGAGGCTACGGTCACCTTCTGCCTGTAGAATAAGATGGCCGAGTTTGTCGCGCTTCGTCTCCAGGTAGGCGGCATTGACCGGATTGGGGGGCACTTCGATGGGGACGCGCTCCACCACCTCCAGCCCGTGTCCTGTTAGACCTATGATCTTGCGCGGGTTGTTGGTTAGCAGGCGAATCTTTCTAATGCCCAGATCGCGCAGAATTTGCGCACCTATGCCATAGTCACGCAGGTCGGCTTTGAAGCCCAACTCTTCGTTTGCCTCCACAGTGTCGCGCCCCAACTCCTGCAGGCGATAGGCCACCAACTTGTTTGCCAATCCTATGCCGCGGCCTTCCTGGCGCATGTAAAGCAGCACGCCGCGGCCTTCTTTCTCGATGGCTTGGAGCGCTTTTTCCAGCTGCTCGCCGCAGTCACAGCGCAGAGAGCCAAACACGTCGCCAGTCAAACACTGGGAGTGCACACGCACCAGCACCGGCTCTTCCGTGTTCACCTCCCCTTTGACTACCGCCAGGTGATGGTGCTCATCGATGGCGCTTTCGTACAGGTGTAGGACAAACCTGCCGTATTTCGTTGGGAAAGAAGTGGTGACTACCTTCTTGACGAGCACTTCGGTACGGGAGCGATACTCGATCAGGTCCCGCACGGTGATCATCTTCAAACCAAAGCGCTTGGCGAGCTTGCGGAGACGCGGCACTCGTGCCATAGTGCCGTCTTCGTCCATGATCTCGCAGAGCACGCCCGCAGGATACAGGCCGGCCAGTCGCGCCAGGTCTACGGCCGCCTCAGTGTGTCCTGCCCTGCTGAGTACACCGCCGGGCTGTGCCCGGAGCGGAAAGATATGTCCTGGCCTGGCAAGGTCGCGCGGTTTGGTCGCAGGGTCAATCAGGGCACGCACCGTCTCTGCCCGGTCTTGGGCAGAAATACCTGTCGTGGTATTGCGCCGCGCGTCAACCGATACGGTGAACATCGTTCCCAGGTGTGCGGTGTTATCGGTCACCATCGGCTGCAGGTCCAGCTCGTCCAGACGCTCACCGGTCATCGCCACGCAGATCAAACCCCGTCCATACTTGGCCAGAAAATTGATCTTTTCGGGTGTGACCTTTTCCGCGGCCATGACAAAGTCGCCCTCATTCTCGCGATCCTCGTCATCGACCACTATGAGGATGTCACCACGTCGGTACGCTTCTATGGCGCTTTCCACTGAATCGAATACTTCTGGCATACCGTCGGCTCCCAGGCACTAATAGCCCCATTCATGCAAGCGCTCCATGCTCAACGGCTGGAACTCTGCCCTCTGCAGCATGTGCGCTACGTACTTGCCCAAAATGTCCACTTCAAGGTTCACCAGGTCGCCCGGCCTCTTTTCGCCAAGTGTGGTCCTTTTCAGCGTATGGGGCACTAACCAGATCTCAAGGCTGGCGCCTTCTAGCCGGGCCACGGTGAGGCTCACCCCATCCACCGCGATGGAGCCTTTTGGCACCACAAATGGACGAAGGTTTCTTGGCAAGGTCACCTCCATCACCTTCCCCTCCCCACCTGGGGTTACCTTTTTCACCTCTCCCACATCGTCCACGTGTCCCTGCACGAGGTGCCCGCCCAGCCTGTCGCCGCTGCGCAGTGCCCGTTCGAGGTTAACGCGCCATCCTCGTCTGTAATTCCCAAGCGTCGTGCGCCGAAGGGTCTCGGCCACTGCCTGCACAGCAAAAGCCTTCGGCGCCACCTCGACTACGGTAAGGCACACGCCGTCCACCGCGACACTGTCGCCCACCTTCAGCCCATCGGCCACAGATTCGCACGTGATACCTAGCTCCATCCCAGTAGCCGTCTTGTTAACCGCCGACACGACGCCTACTTCTTCCACGAGTCCAGTGAACATCTGAATCCTCACGCCTTGCGGACCGGCCGGCCGCTGAACAGAAAGGTGCTCCCCACCTTCTTCACGGACACGTCGGCGATCTCAATGGCTGCGTTAACGTTCCTAATGCCCAGGTCCCCCAGGGCGTCCAGTCCCTCGCCCAAAAGTTTCGGCGCTACGAATATCAGCACGCGGTCGACTTGCCCAGAGAGAAGCGCCTCGGTGAAGACTTGCTGGCCCCCCTCTACGAGGACAGAGGCGACCTGCATCTGAGCCAAGGAGTGCCAGAGGGCATCGAACGAGATACGCTCTCCGTTCGTGGGTTCCAGGACCAGGACTTTTGCGCCTCGCTCCTCAATGCGGCGGATCTTCTCGCTTGAAGCAAGCGTAGTGGTCACCACGACCGTCTTGGTGGCATATTCGTCGGTCAGGAGGCGGGCATCAAGCGGGATGGCTAACTGGTCGTCCACAACAACGCGCTTTGGAATGGGCCCACTCTTGTCGAGCGGGGTCAAGACTGGATCGTCGGTGCAGACAGTTCCTGCACCGACCAGAATCGCGTCGTACTGGGCGCGCAACTTCCGCACCAGGGCACGCGCCCGCTCACACGAAATCCACTTGGAATGTCCGGCAGCTGTGGCGATTTTTCCATCCAGGCTCTGGGCGATCTTGAGGGTGACGAAGGGCATGCCCGTAGTGATGTACTTGAGGTAGGCCTCATTCAAGCGGCGACACTCCTCTTCGCACACGCCAACGGTAACGGCAATGCCTCGTTTGCTTAGGGCCTCGATGCCCTTGCCGTTCACCAACGGGTTAGGGTCGCGCATGCCGGCCACGACTCGCGCCACGCCCGCCTCGACGATAGCGTCCACGCACGGAGGGGTCTTGCCCTGGTGCGCGCACGGCTCGAGAGTGACGTAGAGGGTGGCTCCATTGGCTTCCTCGCCCGCTTCGTTGAGGGCCACTACCTCGGCATGAGGGCCGCCGAAACGCGCGTGGTAACCACGCCCCACGATCTTCCCCCCCCTGACGACCACCGCCCCGACAAGCGGATTCGGGCTTACGAAACCCAGCCCTTTTCGCGCCAGCCTGAGCGCGGTAGCCATAAATGACTCATCGCTACTGGCGCCCATCTCCTGCCTGTGTGCTCAGTACAAACAAGCCCCAGAGCAAATGTTCCGGGGCCCTCCAGTTGTCCGCGTCCGGCGTACACAGCAACGCCTGTTGTCATGTCTTCTCCCATCCGGGCTATCACCGTCGGCGCCGGAATCGCACCGGCTCGGTCCCTGCAGGACTCGCGGGCTTTCACCGCCGGCCAGGAATTCCACCTGGCCCCGAAGACGCTTGAAATATAAGCATTCCCCACCATGCCGTCAAGAGCTTTTTTGCCCTTCTACGCCCACAACATCATGCACTCTAGACGGCTGCCGACCACAACATATAGTCGCGCTGAAGATTTTTTCTACGAGATGTAGAATTCACTTGACAAAACCGCAGCGATTTGGTATATTGTCAGCGGTCTGTCAGAGCACTGGTGGTGACGAGGTAGTTTTGTGGTGGAGGACTCTGATCTATGACCGGCAGTAACTACGCGCTTTGCACGCCCGTTGCAAGAATGCTCCTCCCCTCACCGACACCTTTCAGCTGACGAGACACGACACGGGACTGGCTTTCTGGACGACAGGCATGAGGTGGGCAACTGCGCCCTTGTGGTTGGGAGCTGGAACGATAAATAGCGAGAGGTTGCTATGTCCGGCACGCGAGAGACGTCGCAAATGGACCTGGTGGCGGAAGTCATGGGTGGTGATGGCAACCAACCAGGCGGTCGTCCGCGCAAGAAAGGACTGGTAATCACTAGGCGCTTTAGCCGCGGTTCGGTCCATCCTTTCGACGAGATTGAGTGGGAAAGACGCGACTCTGTGATTGTCGATGAGAAGGGCGAGGTCATCTTCCACCGCCAGAATGTAGAGGTACCGAAGTTCTGGTCGCAGATGGCTACCAATGTGGTGGCTTCCAAGTACCTTTGCACGCGTCTCCGCTCCGATTTCGAGGAGACCAGCGTCAAGCAGCTCATCGACCGCGTGGTTCGCACCATCTGCACCTGGGGTCGCGAGGATGGCTACTTTGCCACCCAGGCGGATGCCGACATCTATCGGGACGAGCTGACCTACCTGCTAGTCAATCAGATGGCCTCTTTCAATAGCCCAGTGTGGTTCAACCTTGGGATCGAGGAAAAGCCGCAGTGTTCCGCTTGTTTTATAAACTCCGTCGAAGACACTATGGAGTCCATCTTGGACCTGGCCAAGGTGGAGGGGCTCCTCTTCAAGTGGGGCTCGGGCACTGGAACTAACTTTTCCACCCTCCGTTCCTCCAAGGAACGCGTGAGCGGTGGCGGCCTGGCCTCTGGGCCGGTCTCTTTCATGAAGGGCTACGACGCCTTCGCAGGCGTGATAAAGTCTGGCGGAAAGACGCGCCGCGCAGCAAAAATGGTCATTCTCAACATTGATCACCCTGATATTGTCGAGTTCATCAACTGCAAGGCTAATGAGGAGCGCAAAGCGTGGGCCCTCATCGAGGCAGGCTATGATGGCTCCTTTGATGGCGAAGCCTACAGGTCAGTCTTTTTCCAAAACTCCAACAATAGTGTGCGCGTCACCGACGCCTTCATGCAGGCGGTCAAAAACAATGAGAAGTGGCACACCCGGGCGGTGCTGGACGGCAAGATCGTAGATACCTACGATGCCGTGGATCTGATGCAGATGATCGCGCAGGCGGCGCATCTGTGTGGGGACCCGGGCCTGCAGTTCGACACTACGATCAACAAGTGGAATACCTGCGCCGCCTCCGGCCGCATCAATGCCTCCAATCCTTGCAGCGAGTTTATGTTTTTGGACGACTCTGCCTGCAATTTGGCCTCCTTGAATCTCATGAGCTTCCGCAGGGACGGCATGGAATTCGACACCGAGGCCTTTTGCGCGGCAGTGGAGATTATGCTGATCGCGCAGGACATACTTGTGGACCGCTCCAGCTATCCCACCGAAAAGATCACTCAGAATAGCAAGGCCTTTAGGCCTCTGGGTCTGGGCTACACCAACCTCGGTGCTCTGCTCATGTCGTGGGGCATTGCCTACGACAGCCCGCAGGGCAACGCATTGGCCTCAGCAGTAACAGCCCTCATGACCGGACAGGCTTACCTCACATCGGCACGGATGGCTTCGCGTCTTGGCCCCTTTGCCGAATTTAAGAAGAACCGAGAGTGCATGCTGAACGTGATCCGCATGCACAAGCAGGCTCTTCATAACGTGAACGCCCAACTGGTGCCGGCCGCCTTGTGGCAGGCGGCCACAAAGGTATGGGACGAAGCACTGGCCCAGGGCGAGCAGTTCGGTTACCGAAACGCCCAGGTCACGGTTCTGGCACCCACCGGCACTATCAGCTTCATGATGGACGCCGATACCACCGGCGTGGAGCCCGAAGTAGCGCTGGTGAAGTGGAAGAAGATGGTCGGCGGCGGCAAGGCAAAACTTGTGAACTCCACGGTTCCCATGGCCCTCAAGCACCTGGGCTACGCACCTGAGGAGATCCGCGCCATCGTCGCCTACATAGACGCCGAAGGGACCATCGAGGGTGCACCCCACCTGAAGCCTGAGCACCTGCCGGTATTTGACTGCGCGCTGCGTCCGGCCAAAGGTACGCGCTGCATTAGCCACATGGGTCACGTCCGCATGTTGGCCGCAGTGCAACCATTCATCTCCGGTTCCATCTCCAAGACCGTGAACATGCCCAATGACGCCACACCGCAAGACGTGTTCAACACCTTCATGACGGCCTGGGAGATGGGACTCAAGTGCATTGCCATCTACCGCGACGGTTCAAAGCGCACCCAACCGCTCAGCACCTCGGCAAAGAGCGAGAGCGCCGGAGAGGGGAAGTTCAAAGCCAGTCGCCGCCGCCTCCCTGCCGAGCGCCGGGCCCTCACGCACAAGTTCAACATCGCCGGCCACGAGGGTTATCTTACCGTTGGCCTCTATGACGACGGCACGCCAGGCGAAATCTTCATTGTCATGGCCAAAGAAGGCTCGGTGGTCTCTGGCCTCATGGACTCCTTCGCAACGGCCATCTCCCTGGCCCTCCAGTACGGTGTGCCCCTGAAGGTGTTGGTCAACAAATTCAGCCACACCCGCTTCGAGCCGTGGGGGTACACCGACAACCCGGACATCCCGTTTGCCAAGTCCATCATGGACTATATCTTCCGCTACCTGGCCCTCAAGTTCCTGCCCCCCAGCGAGCAGGCTGAATTGGAGAGCAACGGCCAGCGCTCACCGGAGTTTGCCGCACAGGGGCCATCGCCCGCGACGCGGGTGTCTACCCCCGTGCTAGAGACACCTTCATGGCATAGCGACGAGCCCCCTTGCCCCGAGTGCGGTTCCATCATGGTACGAGCGGGCAGCTGCTACAAGTGCCTCAACTGCGGCTCCAATACAGGATGCGGAGGATGAGCTCTCAGGTTGCAATCTCCAGGCAAAATGCAGACGGCACCCGGGTTCTGGTAGAACGGGGAGAGTGTTCACAAGCGATTTGAGTAATCTTCTTCCACAGTTTTGTGACTGTATAGTCTGGAGAAGCCCGCTATCGAAAGACCGATATAACGAGGTGCGGCCAGACATTCAGCAGGTTTGCACATACCTCGACCTCTTTTCAGCCCATCCTAGCGCCTGGTCGCCTCATACTAGCCCTGCTAGTTAGTTTGTCCTTTGTTCACTGCTTTCGTCACCATCGGTCAGGGGTTCAGCATTGTCGTCGACCATCTCTAGTGGCGATCGTAGGAGTCTTCCCCTTCTGCACAGCCGTCCACGCTTCGTACCAATACCTAAGTGGGTTCCTGAAAATGCCCGATTGCACGTCCATCCCACACACAGGATTGCGTTCTCAGGAGAGCGATCTTAGTGTACCAGTGCATGAGGGGAACCAGTAAGCTTAGACAGTAAGGTGGGCAACGCTGACTGTGCTTGCCTTAGCTTCTCCTCATTCCGCTCTGCGCGGAGGGAAAACATGGCCTCTTTGCAGGAAGTGCTCAAGAAACTGGAGTCCCAGGCAAGACCGGAGCATGTGCAGGGCATGGCCAGCTATGGGATGACGGCCGAACGCCGGCTGGGAGTAGCTATCCCCGATTTGCGGAGGATCGCAAAAGAGACTGGGAAAGACCATGGCCTCGCGCTAAGACTGTGGGGAACGGGGATACCGGAGGCAAAGATTCTGGCCGCCATGATCGACCGACCGGAGGAACTGACCGAGCAGCAGATGGATGAGTGGGTCGCGGGTTTCAACTCGTGGGATGTGTGCGACCAGGTGTGCATGAACCTGTTCGAAAAAAGTCCGTTGGCTTGGAAGAAGATACTCGAGTGGTCGGAGCGGGAAGAGGAGTATGTGAAGCGGGCCGCTTATGCGCTGATCGCCTGCCTGGCCTGGCATGACAAGGGCACGAGCGATGCGAAGTTTATCGGTCTGTTTCCGGTCATAAAGCGAGGGGCAACAGACGAGCGCAACTATGTCAAAAAGGCGGTGAGCTGGGCGCTGCGGAACATCGGGAAGCGGAACAAGAGACTGAACAGAGCAGCGCTGGAGGTAGCGGCGGAGATCGGACAGATGGATTCGCGGGCAGCCCGATGGATAGCCTCAGACGTAGGCAAGGAGCTAAACAGCGAGGCAGTGCAGAGGAGGCTGGGTGCTTAAGGCGATACCATCGTTGGACCGCCGAATGGAGTACCATGAAGAAACCACATTGACATCATTGACGGGCAAAACCTACAGAAAGGGGCACAATCATGGGCAAGATTGATCTCAAGAAAGACTTGAAGCATCTCTACAGCCCATCGGCCATCGAAGTTTCGGTACTGGAGGTTCCACCGATGAACTTTCTGATGGTCAATGGCACTGGCGACCCAAATACCTCCCAGGAATATCAGCAGGCAATGGAAGCGCTCTTCTCTCTCTCCTACGCGCTCAAATTCAGAGTCAAGAAGAGCACCGGCGCAGACTACGCCGTAATGCCATTGGAAGGGCTGTGGTGGACGGATGACCCAAGCCAGTTCAGTATGAGCAATCGGACGATCTGGAAGTGGACAGCAATGATCATGCAACCAGAATACGTTGCGGCTGAGATGGTTGCGGAAGCCCTGGACGAAGTGAGGAAAAAGAAAGGATCTCCTGCACTAGAGGGGGTGCGATTCGAAACCTATCACGAAGGTCTATCGGCTCAAATCATGCACATTGGGCCTTACGCTGCGGAAGAGCCAACAATTGCCAGGCTCCATAGTTTCATCAGAAAAAGTTGTTATGAGCTGAGCGGAAAGCATCATGAGATATACTTGAATGACCCCCGAAGGACTGCGCCAGAAAAACTGAAGACCGTCCTGCGCCAGCCTATTCGTAGGTAGGCAAGTATTAGTTGTCGCCCAACAAGCGGCTGGAGCCGACAGGGCGTTGGCTCGCTCCGGTGCTGCGCCTTAAGGGCAACTCCTTACCCAGGGCCAGAAGAGATCTGCTACAGGCGGAGATATGCGAAAGCTTCTCTCACTAAAGACCGGATGGGCGCTGGGGATCTTCGCCTTCCTTGACCTCATCTGCGCGGGACTCGGCATGGGTGTCCCGATCTTCTGTATTCTGCTCGGTCTTCCAGTCGGGTGGTATATCGCCAGGAGAATAACCGCTCGACCCTTCGACACCAAGGTGGTTCTGACCAAGACATTGGTAGGGGCAGCCTTGACTTCTGGGTTCACTTTCCTTGGGATGATGTTGTTATGGGGTCCGTGGCTTGGGATGTTGTTCGACCCCGCTGCGGATGTGCAGAAGCTGGGTGCTCCTCTTATCTTGTACGACCCGCGGGCGAGTTTCATTGGGTGGCTGGTTCTCATGATCGTCATCTCGCCTTTCCTGCAGTTGTTGATGACTCTGTTCGGGTCGCACCTTACGTTGTTGTGGTGGATTTCGAGGCATGGCGGGACGAGCAAGGAGAACACTGACGCCGCCTAACACGCGACCACAGCCGACGCCACTTTCAGCGGGGGGCTCAGGCACAAGCCGTTGGGCTAAGAGGAAAGGCTTGATCGAACGAGTTGATCGAGGAGTCTCACAATGCTTGAACCGTTCTACTTTGCACTAGGGCTTGTGAATAGTGGTCTTCTGATTTCGATCTTTCTTCTTCGCGAGAATCATCTTGATCTTCTGCGAAAAACTGGATGGATATATTTTCTATTAGCAATTCCAGCCATCTATGCCGTTTTCCTAGTCCAGAAGGAACACAAGACGCCACGATACACTCTCTTTCTGGGGATCTTTCTGGCCTTTCTGGCGATTGAAGCACTGTATGACTGGGTCTTGAGGATTCCCTTCCGAGCGACTATGGACTGGAAACTATTGACACCATATGTCTTACTGTATATGTCGATGAACTATGGATTTGTGGTAATGACGTGGAAGTACTATTCCGCGCCCCACGGCATTGTTCTGTTTGCTCTTTTTGTTATCCAGCTCATTGTAAATGTAGTAACGCATTCTTAACTCGCTATCCCAAAAGTATCCCCAAGACTCGGAGCTAATTGAGGTTCAAAACTGCGCACCAACGGCTTCCAGCTGACGTCGCTCCGCTGCGCTACACGGCGCAGGCGAGCTCGGGGCCGTTGGGCGCTGATTCATACATGCCCGTGCATAGCCTGAGCAGCCATTTCCTTATGGCTTCCTGTTGTCCCTGGGTACGAGTTCTAGGGAGACCGAATGAAACCGTTTACCCGCTTTTCCCGCACACCGCCTAAGATGGAGCGACAGGACACTCAGACAACGCTAGCGGCTTACTGGAGCGTCGCGCCTGACCAACTCCTCCCCACGTTACGCGCCACCCCCAATGGTCTCCAACAGTCAGATGCTCAGGAACGTCTGAAGCAATACGGGCTGAACACGATTCGAGCGCAGCAGCGGGCAACCTGGTCACGCCTGTTACTGAGCCAGTTCAAGAGTCCGCTCGTCATCATCCTCATCTTTGCCGCGACTGTCTCCGGCTTTGTGGGAGAGTGGGTGGATGCCAGTATTGTGTTGGCCATTGTGCTTGGCAGCACGATCCTTGGCTTCGCGCAGGAATACGCTGCCAGCAGTGCCGTCGAGAAATTACGTTCATTAGTCACAATCAAATCCTGTGTGCTGCGGGATGGACAGCCCCAGATGCTGCCCTCCGAACAAGTGGTGCCCGGCGATGTGGTTGTGCTTTCCGCGGGCAACCTGATTCCGGCTGACGGTATCGTGCTGAGAGCCAAGGACTTTTTTGTCAACCAAGCCGTGCTTACCGGCGAAACCTTCCCGGCGGAGAAACGGCCGGGAATCGTCCCGGCCAAGGCCAGCCTGGGGGAACGTACTAACTGCGTTTTCATGGGGACCAATGTGAGCAGTGGAACCGCCGAGGTGCTGATCGTGCAGACGGGCCGCGCTACCGTGTTCGGACAGGTAGCCGAACGGTTGAGACTGCGCCCGCCGGAGACCGAGTTTGAGCGCGGCGTTCGTCGCTTCGGCA
>JAPDPR010000034.1 GCA_034506335.1 candidate division KSB1 bacterium | reverse complement strand
CCACCAAGTAGGGAGTAGTGGCATCGGCCGCCACGTCGTCCCGGATGTTTTTCATTCCCTCATCCAACAACGCGGTGTTGAAGAACTGGAGGGAGGAGGGCTTGAGCAGCCAATAGTCCTGGTCCCCTGCCGCGGTGTCGCACCTCCGGAACGGCATTTGGCCCAGAGCCCAGCGATAGTGGCCGTCATGATAGGCATTCTCGTACATGGTGGGGCGCAGCAGGTGAATCCAGAAAGCTGCCCTGCTGAAGAGTGCGCTGAGACGAAGGCCCAGAATCTGCGTCCCATCGGGGGCCTCCAAAATGTACTCGGTGGCGCACTCATCCTTGACAATGCCGCGATAGAACATGATGCCATCGATGCCAAAACCGGCATAGATCTGAGCAATCTGTGAGAGCTGTCCGTAGGAAGTGGGCGTGTAGCCCACCTTCATCACTGCGCCGAACTGGCTGGCAATTTTGTGGCCCCGCATCAAATTGCGCACGATGGCTTCGCCACTGACGGTGTTCATCTCGGGCAAGGTGTACCACGGCCCCACCAGCAGGCGCCCTTCGCTGATGTATTTTTTCAGCTCCTCGCGTTTCTCCGGGCGTACCTCCAGATAGTCCTCCAACGGGATCGTCTGCGCGTCCAAGTGGTAGTGCTTGTACTCCGGGTAGCGCGCAAACATCTCCAGCAACCAATCCATGAGCTCAACCAGGTGTAATCTTGTCTCCTGCGCTGGGTAGCGCCATTCCCGATCCCAATGGGTGTTGGAAATAACGTGAAACTCGTAGTGTCTTTGTTTACCTTTCACAGGTCTCCTCTGGCGTTCTGATTCGTCCCGATCCTTGTTCAAAAGCCGAAAGTAAAGGAGAAGGTATTCACTGCGCCCATAATTGGCCCATAGTCTGCATAGGAGTAGTCCAGAGAACCGGCCACGCCGAACAGTTCGTGGCGCACTCCTGCGCCAAAGGACCACGCGCCGAGATCAGAATTGCCCCGGTACCCGCCACGCACGAACAAGGTCTCCATGAAGCCGTATTCAAGTCCTACGTTGACCCGCTCGCGGTTATCGGTGGGATGGAGAAGGTCCACGGCCACGGTCAATTGATTGGCACTGGTGTGGAACAGGTCGTCTGCGAGGCCAATTCTGAAAAGAAGCGGCATGCGGAACTTGTCGCGTAGGAACTTGATATCGGGACCAAAGTGCTGCGCGGCCACCGACAGCCGCAGGTGACGGAAGCCGGTCTCGTAGATTGCACCAAAGTCGAGCAAGACGTTGCTGAAGGAGTCTCTGTCTAACTCTTCCCTCACGTACCGCACCTGTCCTCCCAGGGAGAGCTTGTTCGTGAAGCGGCGGGCGAGGGCCAGCCCGACAGCCAGATCACCGGCGTGAACCTTGCGCCCGGTGCCGTCTTGGGCGAGCACCGTGGTTTCTTCAAACTCTGGGATGCCCATATGCACCACGCTGATTCCAAAGACGCCCACGTGTCGCCAAGAGACAGCCGCCGCTGCCGCGCTCAGGCGAATGTCCAGAAGCCAAGTGCGATGGGTGAATCCAGCCTCAGCCTTCTCCACGTATGCTATTCCCGCCGGATTCCAATGGATGGCATTAACCCCTCTCACGGTGGCCAAGCCAGCGTCACCCATGGCGGTCTCGCGACCGCCCAAGCCGATCTTCAAGAACTGCAAACCCGCGGAGCCAGCCTTTGTGAACTCAAATCCGTAGTCCCACTGTGCCCAGGCTCCCACCGTGCCGAGGCAGAGGATGATCATGCAAGGCAGAATCGCGCGTCTCATCGCCACGTCTCCCGTCGCTCACTTGATGAGCAGCAATGTCCCTTTGGCGTTCCCCACTTCGGACTCCACCGTGTATAGGTACACGCCGGCGGCAGTCTTCTGGCGAGAATCGCTCAGCTGGTCCCACACGTGTTCGCCGGAGTTGGGATTGTCATGTTCCAAGGTACGCACCAGCTCGCCGCTTACCGTGTAAATTCGAATCGTGCACTTGGCCGGCAGGTTGGTAAAGACGATGGAGCTCTCCTCCCCAGAGGTGGGAAGACCAGAGACCAATCGGAAGGGATTGGGGAACACGCTCACATGGAGTGCGTTTTCGGCCGGTTGTCGCGCAGTGACCAGCGCCTTGGTGTTGCGATTGGTCATGCCGCTCTCCAGCCCACTTTTGTCTACCGAGGTGACGGCATAGTAGTAGCCCACGCCCACTTGCACCGTGTTGTCCTTGTACTTCCACTTGCCCAGTTCCGCGTCAAAGAAGCGGCTGCGGTCGGTGCTGCGACTGATGCGAATGTCCCGCACCTTGGTAAAAGGCCCAATGTAGGAACGATCGCTGCGGTAGACGCGAAAGATGTCCAGGTCCGCAGCGCCAGTGAGCGGGTCCACCCACGTCTCCAGCTCCGGCCCCCAGGTGAGCACGATTTCCTGCGTGGAAGGCAGCACGTAGTAGGTAACCTCCGGTGCCGGCGGGGGCAGCGCGGTCTGCGCGTAGTTGCGGGCGAAAAGCTGCTGAGCCCGGTCCACGGTCTTTTTGAGTGAATCCAGCCCGGCGGGCAGGAGGTTCTGCGCGGCGAGCCCCTTCACTGCCTGGTCCAGGCCAATACCGTTCACGGCCTCCACCATGACGATGCGCACCGTGTCGCCAGCGGCCATGTCGTAAGGTCCAAAGCCTTGCAGCATGAAGGGCGACAACTGCTCACCCTCCGGCGCCTGGAGGCTCTTGTCGCTCCCGTTGAGAATGGCGTAGAGGTCTGCCGCGGTGCGGCTGGTTATGGTCAGGCGATGGGCGTTGTTGATGACCTGTGCGTAGAACACCGTCGCCGGTTGGTCCGCCCCGTTGCTGGGAGGGTCCCAATAGAGGGGCCCAAAACCAGCATATCCAGGAGTGCGCAGCTCCCCCCGCTTCTCCCAATAATTGCCCCAATCCCATTTGATGTCCTGGGTGGGATAATAGTCGTATGCGTACAAGAGCCTGCGCTGCGCATCATACCCAACCAGCTCATCGTCCACGTTCAGGTTGTCGCCCCAGAAACCGTGCACGAGTATATCCTGGTAGCTAGGCCTCAGCAGGTAAGCAAACCCGAAGTAGACGTCGCCAAGCGCCTGTCCGCTCCTATTCACGAAGAGGTACTCAATGATGATGAAATCTGCATAGGCGGGGTAGCTCCACGCCCTGCTGAGGCGGGTCACCTCGATGCCATCACTGGTGCGCCATCGCGCGGTGATCTTCTCCTCGGCCTCGTGTGGGTTAAACCCTGGCGAGCCGATGAAATTCTCCACCTCCTCCATCGGATAGAAGGTCCCCAGGTCCACAAAGTCAAACGGCCCCATTTCGTTGAAGAAGATGGTACCATTTGCCTTCTTGCCGCCAATCCAGACCCCGCCGCCCTGGCTATAAGAGCGTTGCTCGTCTTTGTTGGGGAGCACCGCCGGACCACCAGGCCAGTCCATGCTCGGATAGTACTCGAAAGGGGAAAACAGACCACCGAGCTGCCCATTGTCCTTCATGGTCTCCCACAGCTCCCCGCGGTCATGGATCTTAAAAAGAGGCACCCGCACCTGCGCGGCACCCGTGCTTGCAATAAGCAGCGCCGACAGAGCAGTCAGCCCGAAAAGGACCATTCCCTTGCGCATCCTCAACTCCTTGGTTTATGACCCTCACACCGCTTTGGGTCAGCGGAAGTTATAGCGAAAGCCCACCCAGACGCTGCGCGGCGCATAGTAGATCATATAGCTGATGTCAAAGCCGTCCGGATCAACCAGACTTGGTTTCCCGGTCTTCACAAAACGGTCAATGGCCTCCGGGTCAAACGCTGCAGGTAACCCCCACGTCTTGATGTTCTTCTGGTTGAACAAGTTGGTCACCCTCGTGTAGAACGTAAAGGTGTGCTCCCCCAAGGAGAAGTACCGATTGAACCTCAGGTCCCACTGCTGGCGGGCCGGCATGCGATGGTTGTCCAAGAGGTCTGGTGGGTCATCCGGTTCCAGGTAAGTGAAGGCCTGACCGCTGACGTAGGTATACAAGAGGCTCAGGTCGCTGTTACCCAACAGCTGGAAAAGCCCAGGCACTCGCCACCCCATTGGATACTTCAAGAAAACGTTGGCGCGCAAGATGTGGGGCCGACTGAACGATCGCTCGGTGGGGAGCCTATCGCTGGCCTCCACATACCATTGGTACGTCACCTTCCCGTCCTTGTCGATGTGAATTTGCCAGGGAGTAGCCGTGCCGTGCGTGCTCTTGGAAAAGCTATAGTTCATGTCCAAGACAAAGTCCGTACTGAAGAGCGTGCGCAAGCTCACCTCCACCCCCCGCGCATCGCCGTAGTCACCGCTGTAGCGACTGCTGTAAAACACGCGCGATTCGTTGCCCGTGTACGGGTCCACACCATAGATGCGTTTGTCCAAAAACCTCGCGCGTTCCACCTGATCGAAGACGTCCTTGTAAAAGCCTGTCACATTGAGCACCGCCAGGTTCTCGAAGTGGTGCTTGAAACCCATCTCAAACTGGATGGTCTTCTCCGGTTTCAAGGGCTGCAGGGTCAGATTGATTACCCGCTCCGGGTCCGTATCCACTGAAGGCTGCCCCTTCACCACATACACCGGCCGGAAGTAGAGGAACTCATACTGCGCGTTGATGGGTGGCATCTGGTAGAAGTGCCCATAGCTGAAGTGGAACACGCTCCGCTCAGTGATGGGGAAGGAAATGCCAAGGCGAGGGTTGATGGAGTGAAACGCCGGCACTCGAAAGCGGGGTTTGGCCAGAACGTTGGCAAAGTCCCATTTCTTGTGCCCGAGTGAATCGATGCCATCCTTGTCAGGGTCAGCGTTCGGATTGTATTCAGGGTCAAGGGACGGATTGAGCACAAAGCTGTCCTTGGTAAACCACTCCCGGTTCCCGTCATACAGGTCATAGCGGACGCCGACGTTGAGGATCATGCTCTCGAATTCCATCTTGTCCTGGACGTAGAACGCCAGCTGCAATGGGTGGTAGGTTTCATTCAGTCCACGGCACCGCCAATCGCGCAGGTCGGAACTCCACTCGGAGAGGACCCAGCTGTCTTCTTTGTAGGTGTTGTAATGGAACTCAAACCCTGTCTTGAGCAGATTACTCTCATTTACCTGCCAGCTGACGTTTCCCACCGCTGCCAAATCACTGGTTACATTGTGTGCCAGAGAACTAAAGTGATGGGCGAGAAACGGCTCATCCTCGAACCCATCGTATCGATGCCAGCCCCAGATGTCAGGGTTCTTGGATTGCCCCAGCACGCGGTAGGGACTGGGCGTCTCATCCTGCCTGAGGGTATAGGAACTCAGCTTGAGCTCGTAAAAAAGCCGGGGGCTTAGCACGTGAATGACCCCAAGGCGAAGTTGCGTGACATAGTTATCCAGGAGGGTGCCATAGCCTCGATAGTACTTGGCGAAGTAAGGAAAACTCTCCTCGCCGTTGGTGGCGTGGGCATCGTGGCTGTACAGGCCACCGAACTTGATGTTCAGCCCCGGACGCACCCCATAGTTGCCGCTGAGGGTGAACTCGCTCAGGTTGCGGGTGTCGCGCGGACGGGGCAGGTCGTAGGCCTCCTGCTGGTAGCGGGCCGTGGCGAAAAATGTCATCTTTGCCAACTCGCCACCCAGCAAGGGGATGAACTTACCTGGCACTGGTCCCCCGAAAGAGAGCTGAACCTGGTGATCAGCAAAGGCGCGGTAGTCGTACACCTGTTTCTGGCGCTCAGGCGTCCACCAGGCGGGGTCCAGATAGGTGGCGCCCGTGGCCGAATCCACCAGCGTGTGGCGCTTGAACTCGATATTCTTCTCCCGGTCGTAAAGGTAGGTGCCAAAGTGCCGCTGGTGCGGTGGGCCATATTGGTAATCGACAGACCAGGAGTAGCGCTGGTCACCTTCCTTGGTGATGACGTTCACGATGCCCGACTGCGCCTGGCCATATTCGGCGTTGAACCCGCCAGTGATGACCTGAACCTCTTTGACCGCCTCGCGGTTGATGCGCGTGAAAGACCCGCCGGCGTCCGCCTTTGCCTCAGCCCAGGCCGCCGACCGCGTGCCGTCTATGAACCACACTACTTCGTCCTGCTCGCCTCCTCTCACGGAGTAGCGCGGCTCACCTCTGCCAGTGCCGGAAAGGTTCCCTTCCACGGGTATCGGGTCAAAGAAGACGCCCGTCTGCAAGTGCACAGCTTCGTAGACTTGCGACACAGGGGCTTGATAGAGCCGGTCGACGCCGATGACCTCGATGCTAGTGGTCAAGTCCTTTTGGATGATTGGCCGCGATGCTTCTACCACCACTGAGGTGCCGAGGTCCAGCACGGCCTGCCGCAGGCTGATGTCCACCCGCGCGGTCTGATCTATGCTCACCCGGACGTTGGTCACCTCCACGCGGGTGTATCCCATCATGGTGACCACCAAGGTGTAGGTGCCTGGCGGTACACTCAGGATGTGATAGCGTCCTTTGACGTCCGTCGCGGCGCCGAGATAGGTACCCTTAAGGGTCACATTGGCCAGCGGGAGCGGTTCCCCAGAGTCGGCGTCCTTGACTACCCCCGCGATCTTGCCGGTGGTCCCTGCCCAAGTCAAGGACGCCATCAGCACAAGCACGCCAAGCTCACTGGCGATGCCCACACGAAACATCCGGCGAAACGATGTCATCGCCTTCCTCCTGTTTGATTCTGGCCGTGTTCCCTGCACAATTGTGCTTCGAAAGGCTAACAGTCACCGAGCTATGGTCCCTGTCCTCAATTTACCCCTGAAGTAGGCGCGGGTCAAGGAATAGCGCGTGGCGCAGCAGCGCCTCCGGGAGCCCGCCGTGCAGCACATAGGCGGCCTGCTCAAGGTTATGCCCGCGCGTGTCGCTAAAAGGCACTGCTACGCACAGCCCAACCCCCGCAGCCCGAATGGCAATCACCCCCGACTCGCTGTCTTCAAATCCGATCACCTTGTTGAAATCGCTCTTTGCCACCCCAAGCTGGTGCAGCGCCAGGCTGTACAAGTCGCGATGGGGCTTGAGCCTGATCTCGCTGGAATCGGACGCTGTGACCACCACGTCAAAGACCCGATGGTAATCGGCGAACTGTTCCTGGAGCCAGCGCCGCCGATCCGCCGATACAGGCCAGGCCTCCACCTCTTCGCAGATGACACGAAACACTTCGCACAGCACAATGTTCGCCTCGTAAGCGATGGATGAGGTTACGACTGCAACCTTTAGGGGATGCTCCTCGAGGTGGTGGCCGAGGGCGGCGAGGGTCTGGCGTTGGGGACCCGCGTCGCCGGGATCGGGGCAGTGCCCACACAGTAACTCATAGAAAAGGGCTAGCTCCGCCCCTAGCCAGCCCTTCACCGCCGCCAGAAAAACGGCGACCCCCGGCATAGGCTCGATGAGCCTCCTACTCGGGTCAGGCAAGAGGTTGCGGAACTGCTCAGCTTTTCCCAAGCGCACGTGGATGAGGATCTCGTGATAGCGCTGGTAATAGATGTCTATCGCTGCCCGCACCCTGTCGGTGAAGTCGGCCAGCGGGATGCGTTGGGCCACCCGCTGAATCGAAGGCCGTGCCTCCTCGGGTACCCCCGCCAGTGCACCGCAATCGCTGGCTCGTGCCAGCCATGAGCGCACCGGTTCAACCTCAAGGAGATCTGCGCAGCCGAAGTGGCGGAGATTTGTCAGCACCTCTTCGGTTCTGCGCTCGTCCGGACGGTTGGCCACCGTCCACAGCGCTGCCTGCAGGTAAGCCTCACGAAAGGCCTCAAGGTCTATCGCGTCGCCGTAGGTTTTGAGCAAATACTCTACATGCTTGGTGGTACTGTTGCCAATGATGTGCGGGTAATCTCGCTGGCGGTCAAGCCCCGTCCACTCCTCCCGCCTGGGGCGATTAGTCACGCGTCTGACCATGGTCTCCAGCGAATGAAGGCATAGGTTCTCGGTGGTAGTGGTGGTCCCGTCCATATCCTGCACCACGGCTACCAGGCGCTCTCTCGGCGTGAGGATCTTTGGCGCAAGGGGTACCACGTCGTAAGGGGGAAACACGTACGCCGGATTCTCGATGATCGCGAACTCCTGCCCAAGCGGTTCAAGTAAGGTTGGGGCTTCGGAAGGATGTATGGTTATCACAAGTCACCCGTAAGACCACGCAAAAAAGGGGCCGATGGCCACCCGGTACGACCCCTGTCCTGCTGCTTTTCGGTTGGGACAAAGATACAACTCCGGTTCCACAAATTCAAGTAGGAAATTGTTGATGCGTGGTCACTGACCCCACATCATGCCACCCTTTGTGAAGTGGTGGAGATAGTGATCGAGAATCACGGGTGGGAGATTGAACACGTGCGGGCAGGTATTGTCGCCACTGTCCTTGAGTATCTGTTTACCGGTGTCCGCCGTGCCCTATGCCGGGTCTTTCTCCTGAAATTGAAATAAAGCTCATAGGCAGAGCACTCTCCTATGAATTCATCCATGTCCCTGTAGCCTTCTGAACCCTCTATCAGCTTATGAAAAGTCTCCACATCGCTCTGCCTAGTATATCCGGCAATGCCTCACCCCAAAGTCATCAAGAACCTCCTTAAACGCGCTCTCACCTCTCTTGCGCACACTCCCGATGAACTCTGACCCATTGGGAGTCTGGATTGTCAATCCTTTCATATCCACCCCATAGTGCTTCAGGGAAGAAAGTAGATAGCTGGCAAATATGGCGGCATTGGTGGACTCTTTTGTCCTCCCATACGCATACCAGCCCCCACCGGTCCGCACGTCTCTGGCACTGTATTCATCGCGTGGCAGGTGAAGCCTCATCATCGGCGGCCAGTGCTTGTCCATATCATCGCAAAGGTCCTTGACATCTATGGTAATAAGCCGGAAAGGTCTTGATTGCTTTTTCACCTCCCTCAAGTCCCTTTGCTTTTGCCACTTTCTCTTCTTCCTCCTCACAAGACCCGCCTGGCGAATGATCCGTGCTATTGCCTTGGCAGAGATGCGAAGCTCGTAATGCATCTTTAACCTCTCCGGCCCCCACGCCGGATGATTCCTCCGTAACTCTATAAACCGATCCTCCATCGCCTTCGGGGTTTTGTGAGGAATATGCTTCGGCGCCCTGTTCTGATCAAGTCCCGTAAGCCCTTGCTCTTCGTGACGCCTCACCCATTTCCGCGCTGTCCTGCGGGTCGTGTTGTACTGGCGGACTGCCTCAGATCTTCCCTTCTCCGTGGCAAGCTCGACCATTGCCAGCCGTAGGTTGAATATGTTCTCCACGCCTCTCATCACACCGTAGTAGGTCATCTCTCCCTCCGTGTTTAGAGGGATTATGCTACAAAACCTAAATCCCAACACTAATTGCTCGCAACCCCTCAAGCAATTCTTCCCTCATATACCTCAACCCCTTAGTTCCTTGTATACCATGCATCCTCCCTCTCAGAGTCCCCTGGCGCCTGAATCCCTTTCCGCGGTGAAGGGGGCCTCCGGAGGCAGTCGCATGCGCGTTGCTCGGCACAGGATACCGTCTCTCCCGGCTGTGGTACCGGTGAAACTTTTGCCAACGCGCGTTATCTAATGGAAGAGCTTATGTGAGTCGTGCGGTGTTCATTAGGTCGCGGTCCGAGGTCAACACGCACCCTTTGGCCAGACAGATAAGGGAGAAACGAGGGGAGGCAAACCAGATGAAGGCATTGAGCATCACAAGGGCTTTGTTGCTGGTTGTCGCGCTTCTGGCGGCGGCCTGGGTAGACGACGCCCCGCAGGCGCAAGAGGGCAGGAAGAAGGCCTATGACTTTCGGCTCAAGGATCTCGACGGCAAGACCCACAGTCTGTCGGACTTTCGCGGCAAAGTGGTCATTGTGGATATCTGGGATACTTGGTGCCCACCGTGTCGCAGGGAGATTCCAGAGTTTGCGGAGCTACATCGCGCGTACGCGGACAGTGGTTTTGTGATGATCGGGGTTGCGGCGGCGCGCAATGGCGTGGATGCCGTACGCTCTTTTGTCCGCGAGCACCGGGTGCCTTACCTCAACCTAATTGCCACGGACGAGGTCTTCAGGGGCTATGGACCAATCGAGGGCATCCCAACTACCTTTGTCATTGACCACGAGGGGTACATCCACCAAAAATACGTGGGCTACACGCCGAAGCAAATGTTTGAACGCGACATCAAGACGCTCCTTGCGCGGAGGAAAAAGATGAGGGATGCACGATGAGTGAGGAGCGCACGCCTGCGCCGTTGGTAGAGGGCCAGACGCCCATCGAGGAGCTGGTGAATAGGTACCCGCGCGCCGTGCGCTTTTTGATGGAGCACGGAATCAAGTGCCTGGCATGCGGGGAACCGGTGTGGGGTACGGTGGCTAGCAGTGCTCGCGACAAGGGCTTTTCTGAGGCCGAGATAGCTGCCCTTGTCCATGAGCTCAATCTCTACCTTGCAGAGGAATAGGGTATGAAGGCCATAGTGCGGCAGGTACAAGGTTTGACCTTTGTAGGCAAAGCGGACTCCAACCACTGGGTGGCGATGGATGCTGACCCGAAAGTGGGAGGTAGCAACGCCGGTTCTCGGCCCATGGAATTGCTCCTGGTGGCTCTGGCCGGGTGTACTGGTATGGATGTGGCCTCCATCCTTGATAAGATGCGGGTGAAATACGACGATTTCTACATGGAAGTGGAGGCAGATCGTGCCAAGGAACATCCAAAGACTTTCACAGCGATTCGACTCAAGTACGTGTTGGTCGGCGACAATATCCCTCCGGAAGCGGTGAACAGGGCAGTGCAGCTCTCCCAAAGCACCTATTGCTCGGTATCGGCGATGCTGCGCCAGGCCTGTGAGATCTCTGTTGATGTAGAGATTCGACCAAAACAAGCAGAACAAGGGAGGTAACAGATGGGAAAACCAGTAGAACTGACAGATGCTAATTTCGCAAGCGAGGTGACTGAACACAAGGGTTTGGTCTTGGTGGATTTTTGGGCGGAATGGTGTGGGCCGTGCCGCATGGTGGCGCCGGTGGTGGAGAAGGTGGCCGCGGATTATGCCGGGAGACTGAAAGTGGGCAAAGTGAATGTGGACCTCCATGGCAAGGCGGCAATGACTTACGGCGTCACGGGCATACCCACACTGATCTTGTTCAAGGACGGCCAAGTGGTAGACAAGATTGTGGGGGCCGTGCCGGAAAAGGAACTGAAAAAGATGGTTGACCGCCACCTGACCCCTGCAAAGAACTAGCGCCAAGGTATCCACGCCTGCGCCTTTACTGCACCCAACCGAGTTTGGCCTTGCTTTTTTGCCAATGTTTGTGTATCTTGCGCACAAGGCACTCAGTCGGAGTTTGCGGTAAAGGCGCATGGTGTTGGTGCAGGAAAGCGAAGCTGAGCTTATTGAGCGGGCCAAGGCGGGTGATCGTGGCGCACAGGCGGCCATCGTGCGGAAGTACGAGCAGATGGTGTACAATGTGGCGCTGCGACTGACGGGGAACGTGGAGGAGGCGGAGGGGGTGATGCAGGAGACATTCATCAAGGTGCTGGAGGCGCTGCCCAGCTTTCGCGGGGATGCGCAGTTGGGCACGTGGATTTATCGCATTGCCACCAATTTTGCATTGATGCAGCTGCGCAAGCGGAGGACGCCGGTATACTCGTTGGAAGAGTACAATTTGGATGAGAGTCGAGATCTTGCTGCGTTCAACCGTTCGCTGGCTGAGAGTCCGGAGGCGATGGTGTTGAATGCGGAGCTGCGGAGGGTGATGGAGGAGGCGATTGAGGCGCTGCCGCCGAAGTACAAGACGGCGTTTGTGTTGAAGGACATGGAGGGGTTGTCGCTGCAGCAGATTGCGGAGATGTTGGAGTTGAATGTGGCGACGGTGAAGACGCATATTCATCGGGCGAGGTTATTTTTGCGCGATCGTCTTGCTGAGTATGTGGAGAGGGGTAAGAAGTGAGCGCAAGATGTTTGCACAAGTTGGATGAGATTTGCGCGGCGCTGGATGAGGAGCTGGATTCGGAGCAGTGTCGAATGATCAGGGCTCATCTGGAGGAGTGTCCGCAGTGCTGTGCGGTGGTGGATTCGCTGCGCAAGACGGTGCGCTTGTTCCAGTGCCTGCCCAAGGCGGATGTGCCGGAAGAGGTGGACCTGAGATTGTGGAAGGTGCTCAAACTGGAGAAACCGCAGAGCTAAAGCCCGCAGCTGGCAAGCCGACGAGATCAGCGCCGGCGTTTTCCTCCCCTTTGCATTCGAACACGGCTGGTCCCCCAGCGACGGGCACGGCACAAAGAATAGCGTGGCCCGTAAGTGCTTACCTTTGGAACGCCGGCCATCGAGGCCCTTTTGCAAGATGCATGACCTCTGCTCGACCAGCAGGGTGAACTAGGTGGCATCGCCCTGAGCGTGCAGGTGTTGGCGGAGGCGCGCACTGGAAACTGCTAGGGTGACGCACCGAGAAACGGTTCATCGCCGCTGCTCCCACACACGTGGGTCGATCTCGACAACCCGGCGCTCCCAGCGCAGTTTTCCCTCTTTTCTCAGTTTCAGCAGAAGACGGGAGAGCGTTTCCGGCGTAGCGCCTATAGCTGCTGCCACAGTCTTCTTGGAAAGCGGAGAGAGTACGCGCGTAACACGCCCGAAGTGTTCCTCAATAAAGCACCACAACCGCTCTTCTGCGTCGGCAGAGGAGCGCTGGACCATCTGCTCGGTGAGAAAGCGAAGTTTGGCAAAAAGATTGGCGATGAACTCGTTACGGAAGCGTTCCTGCTCCAAAAGGCAGTGGAACTGAAGCTTGGGGAGGAGGTAGACCACGCTTTCCCGTAAGGCGACTGCGCTCACCGGATAGCATTCCTGTTCGAAAAGTATTGCTTCGGCAAATAACTCGCCGGGCTTCACCACCTTGATGACCACCTCTCGACCATCCGCGGCGGTTTTGTAAAGCTGGACCGCCCCGCTGGCCAGGATGTAGAGCGAGTGCCCCCTGTCACCTTCCAAGAACAGTACCTGCCTTTTTGCCACTCGCTTGGGCAGGCAGATTTGTGCCAAGGCCCGTATGCTCTCCGGCGAGAACCGTTCAAACAGCCCTATCTTTTTGAGAATAAGCTCAGGGTCCATTGTGGTTCTCCTTGGCCTGTCCTGTCACCCCGCAGAAAAAGTGACGTTTTCTTGACCCACGTCAAGGAAAGGCCTGCCTGTCGCTCATAAATTTACGACGACAATCGGAGAAATGCCACGGCAAAATGGAGAGCTCATGAAGCGTAGGATTATCAGCATTGACGAGGAAAAGTGTACGGGGTGTGGCCTTTGCATCCCCAACTGCCCGGAAGGCGCGCTGCAGATCATCGATGGCAAGGCGCGCTTGGTGAGTGACCTCTTTTGTGACGGGTTGGGCGCCTGCATTGGGCACTGTCCGGAAGGTGCAATCACAGTGATTGAACGAGAATCAGGCGCCTACGACGAGCGCGCGGTCATGGCCACCATCGTGGCTCAGGGCGCAAACACTGTGAGAGCTCACCTGGAGCACCTCGCGGCGCATGGTCAGGAGGAATGCCTGAATATCGCGCTGGAGTACCTGCGTCTCCACCACATCCCGGTGCCGGAGGGTATGTCCTCTGGTCCAGCGCGCGAGGGCAGTTGTCCAGGCTCACGCGCCCTGAGCTTCGCGCCACAACCCTCGGCGGATGAGAAGTCACCAGCACCCTTTTCCTACCTGCAGCAGTGGCCGGTGCAGCTCCACCTCATTGCGCCGCGCGCACCCCACTTTCGTGGCTCTGACCTGCTGCTTGTGGCTGACTGCGTGGCTTATGCCGTGGGTGACTTTCACCGCAGCTATCTCCGTGGTCACACTATCGCCATCGCCTGTCCCAAGCTGGATGAGGGACAAGAAATCTATGTGGAAAAGGTCCGTGTGCTTATTGACGAGGCACAGGTAAAGTCCCTGACGGTGATGGTAATGCAAGTGCCGTGTTGTGGCGGCCTGGTGCGCCTTGCCCAGCGCGCTGCCGCGGAGGCCCAGCGGAAGATCGGTATCAAGTATATCGTAGTCGGTTTGCGAGGAGAGGTTTTGCATGAGGACTGGCTGGTGCCAGGCGCAGCACGCGTGGCTGGATGAGGAGAAGGTAAAATGAAGGTGACTGAGCAGGGATCCCCACAGTGGCCATGTGACCTTGCCGGGCTGGTGGAATACCAGCCTGAGGCCATCGTTAGCAGGGCGGTCGTGCAGGCAGCAGGAGGATCGGTCACGCTATTTGCTTTCGACAAGGGGCAACGCCTCAGCGAACACACCGCCCCCTTCGACGCACTCGTCCAGGTGCTCGAGGGTGCGGCGACCATTATCATTGAAGGCAAGGCGTTTCGCACAGCGGCTGGACAGGCCATCCTCATGCCGGCTGGGCGGCCCCATGCGGTCGAAGCGGACGAACGCTGCAAGATGGTGCTGACGATGATTCACGCCTAACAGTCGAGCGGCCTGAGGGCTGTGGCCACTGACTTGGAGAGAAAACGGGGCGTCCCGCCACCTGCCTGCAGGGAAGGATGCGGGAGCACCAGGTTTGTGGGCGTCCGGCTCCAGGGAACGCCGCCCGTGGCACAAAGAGACCAGAGCTGCTGCACCTATGGATGGGAGGCAGATGAGACCTACTCAGACGTTGATGGAAGAGCACCGCATTATCCTGATGGTGGTGGAGCAAGCGGAACTCGAAGCGGAGAGGATTGTTCGCACCGCAAACGTCGACCACGCACGGGTGGAGCAGATGGTGGACTTTTTCCGCAACTTTGCCGACCGCTGCCACCATCGCAAGGAAGAGGAACACCTCTTCAAGTTGCTGAGTGCAAAACCTTCTGCCCGCGGGCCTGTGGTGGTGATGCTACAAGAGCATGAAATGGGTAGAGGTTTTCTTCGCAGCGCCCAGGAGGGTCTCAGGGCTTGGGGTCAGGGCAACTCGGCCGCAGCTAGGCAGGTGGCCAAGGCCTTGCGCGACTATGCTGAACTCCTCCGTTTCCACATCGCCAAGGAGGAACAGGTTCTGTTTCCTCTTGCTGAGAGGATTCTGACTCCCTCCGAGGAGGGGGAACTTGCCACCACCTTCGAGAGGGTGGAAGAAGAGGAAATAGGGCAGGGGGTGCATGAGAGATACCATGGCCTGGCGCAGGAGTTGGTAGGGCGCAAGACCTGAAGGTCTGGCGCCGGGTTCTTGGCGAGCAGGTATACAAGTTGTTTCTGTTATGGGCCCCTTCGCCTTAGGGTGTGAAGGGGTCGATACTCGAGAGAGACGTTGACGATGAAAATACTGAGCCCATTTGCACGGCCGGCACCGGGGCTACCCATCAGGCGCGGTGCACCCCCTTTGCGTCGGCCCACGAAGGCAGAGGCTGAGCGTTTTCCAGCTGTTGCGCGCGAATTCATCGAGAGAACGCGGGCCGAGCAAACGCTGCTGGTGAACCGGCGCATTTACAACCTAAACTGGATGGCCAACCGCCACTTCCTGCTGGCTGGAGGCACCGGTCGAGGACTTGGCGGAGCCTTGGCAGTAGCGGCTTTGTTCCGCCTGGGCGCGAAAGGGAGCCTTACCGTCATCGCCCGCGACCTTTCCCTTTCGGTGGGCTACCAGACTGGGCTACAGATGCAGCGAATTGCCCGGGAACTGGAGCTTGGCCCGCGCTTTCACTGGATCAACGATGGGTTGGCTACAGAGGGCCAGGCCTTCGAACGCGTTGTTGCCGCCTTGCGCGAAGCGGGCGCAAAAGAGGTGGTCTATGTCAACACCGTGGCTTCGGCGAGCTCTGGATTGCTGCCCGGGTTTCCGCCGGTCTACGTGAAGGACATTGACCGCAACGGCCTTTTCCAATGGGAGCTTGAGCCGCTCAGCGACAAGGCGATCGAGACCACCAAGCACGTGATGGGGCTACTCGCCGTGCAGTTCCCTTCCGCCCTGGAAAGGGCTGGTTTTCACGTGGAGGTGACGGCATTCGCTGATTGGCGGGGCAGTCTGGACCACTGCAGCCGGAATCCGGCCGTGCCCGAGTACGGCAGGCATGGCCCCTACTCCACCAGCCTGTTTTTGCCCAAAGACATCGTCCAGGCGGCAACGCGTGCCGCATACAAGACCTCACGCAAAGTCATCGACGTCTTTTTCCCGGTGATGAAGACGCGGGCCTTGGCTTACATTCCCGGTGGACGCTTGATGGCCTTGCTCTACGACGAGCTCCGTCGCCGCGAGGAATTGCCGTTCATCGACATTCCGGAGCTGGCCGCCGCCTTCCTGCACCGCATCGGCCGCGTATTGGAAAAGGGCGTGGACAACTTGTTTCCCAGGCTTGATCTCCACGAGGCATCGTTGGATTTTTGGTTCTATGAGGTCATGCAACGGCTGAACCCCGACGAAGATGACGAATTCTACTACAAGCGCTGGATTCATGACGACTGGGAGGATTAGGCTGCTCCCACCGTTACGACCCTAACCGTTCTCGGAGCGCTGCATAAAGGGTTTTGTCTGAAGGAGGAAACTACAGATGCACCTTTCTGGCGCGACACGAGTGGGGGAATTGCTAAGGCAGTACCCATTTCTCTTGGATTTTTTGAGCGCGCGTTGGGAAAAGTTCACCCTGTTACGCAATCCGGTATTGAGGAGGACAGTGGGCCAGGTGGCCACCTTGGCGCAGGCTGCGGCTCTCGGTGGGATCGAGCTGGACCTTCTCTTGGGCGAGCTGGCCAGTGAGATCAGGCGAGTCACCGGCGAAGAGGTAGTGGTCGAAAGCTCAGCGGCCACGCCGGTTGTGGTGAGCGAAGCTGGTGAGCGGCTGGAGATGCTTAAAGCCATCATCCGCGATTTGCACGAGGATCGCGATGTGGAGACGGCACGCCAACGATTCCAAGCGCTGATCAAGGACGTGGACGCCAGCGAGATTGCCGCCATGGAACAGCGGCTCATCGAGGAAGGGATGCCAGCGGAAGAGGTTAGGCGCCTGTGCGACGTGCACGTGGCGGTTTTCAAAGAGGCACTGGAGCGCCATGAGCTCCCCGGTGTCCCCCCTGGTCACCCGGTGCACACCTTTATGCAGGAGAACCGCGCTATGGAAGAGCTGCTGGAGCGGATGCGCGGGCTTACCGGCGGGGGTGAGGTAGCCAAAAGTCTCCCCACGCTTCGATCCCTGCTCGATGAGTTGGCCAAAGTTGACCTCCACTACCTGCGCAAGGAAAACCAGCTCTTTCCCCTCCTGGAAAAGCACGGGGTGTCAGGGCCCTCGCAGGTGATGTGGGCAATTCACGACGACATCCGCGCCGCGCTGAAAAGTGCCGCGCAGCAGCTGGGGGCAGGCCAAACGCAGGAGGGCGTGGCAACACTGGAGCGCGCCCTGCAGGAAATCAGCGACATGATTTACAAGGAAGAGCATGTCCTTTTCCCTTTGGCCCTAGAAATTTTGACCCCGGAGGAGTGGGCACGGGTCAAGGCTGGCGAGGAGGAAATCGGTTTTGCTTGGATTACGCCCCCACCGCCGTGGACGCCCAGGGCAGCTGAGCCCGCCGCGGCCGAAAGCCCACCAGCACAATCGTTCTCCCTCGATACCGGAAACCTAACCCCGGAGCAGGTGAACCTCATTCTGACCCACCTGCCGTTAGACATCTCCTTTGTCAATCAGCATGATGAGGTGGTCTACTATTCAGCAGGTAAGGAACGTATTTTTCCACGCAGCCCAGGGGTGATCGGTCGTAAGGTGCAGAAGTGCCATCCGCCCAAGAGCGTGCACATCGTGCAGCAGATACTGGACGAGTTCCGCTCCGGCAAGAAGGACATGGCAGAGTTCTGGATCACCATGAACGGCAAGTTTATCCATATTCGCTATTTCGCCATTAGGGATACCGCGGGTGTCTACCGTGGGTGCCTGGAGGTAACCCAGGACGTGACCCAGATCAGGGCCCTCCAGGGTGAAAAACGGCTGTTGGATTGGTGAAGGCAAACCCAAGAGGCACAAATCAACTTCTGGAGGTGCGCCATGTCAATGACAAAGCTCAAGTGGGCAGCCATCGCGGCCTTTGTGGTAGCAATGGTTATTCTGCTGGGTGGCGGATTGGTGGCGAGGCGCCAGCTTGCGCCCTATCCGGGCCTCGTCACTGACCATGGAGGGAACGTAGTGTTTACCCGTGAGGACATTCTGCAAGGGCAGGAAGTGTACCAACGCCATGGCTTGATGGACCATGGGAGCGTCTGGGGACACGGCTCCCAACGGGGACCTGAGTTCTCCGCCGTGACGCTTCATCTCATTGGCGAGACGCTCCGCGAGGAAATAGCCAGCCGGGAGTTCGGGCGCCGCTACGCCGACCTTGGGGGGGCAGATCGCGAACTTGTTGACCTGAAGACCAAGTGGGAGGTCAAAGAAAACAGGTACGACCCCCGAGCCGATCGCCTTGTTCTCACTGTGGCACAGACGAAAGCTCTCGCCCGCGTGCAGGAGTACTGGGACCAGACACTCGGCCAGGGTGATGCCCGTTACGGTTTCTTGCCCCAGACGGTGAAAGATGCCGCAGAACGGCTGCAAATCGCGC
Organism: candidate division KSB1 bacterium; assembly: GCA_034506335.1. Taxonomy (NCBI): domain Bacteria; kingdom Pseudomonadati; species Candidatus Zhuqueibacterota bacterium. The sequence continues at coordinate 22,967 of JAPDPR010000034.1, read as the reverse complement.
GCTTTTTCTTCTGGACAGCGTGGGTCGCCTCGGTGCAACGTCCGGGTGAAGACTATTCCTACACCAACAACTGGCCGCCGGACCGGAGTGTCGGCAATGTCCCGACTACCAGCGTGTACCTGTGGACACTTGGGGGCATTTTTGCAATGTTTGTCGTCTTGGGTTTGTTCATCTACTGGGTCCACCATTATGAGCTCTGGTATGGGGAAGCGCGCGGGGTGCCGTTGGCCGAGAAGCTCATCGACATGCCAATAACGCAGAGCCAGTTCATGGCGGCAAAGTTTTTCGTCGTCGTCATCCTTCTCTTTCTTCTGCAGACCTCCTACGGGGGGCTCTTAGCCCACTACACAGTACATCCGGGCAGCTTTTGGGTCTCATGGATCGCTAAGCTTATGCCCTACAGCTGGGCCAAGAGCTGGCATCTGCAGCTGGCCATCTTCTGGATTGCCACCACCTGGGTGGCTTCTGCAATCTATCTGGCGCCTATCCTGGGAGGGCGGGAGCCGAAGCGCCAGGGCCTGCTGGTCAATATTCTTTTTGTCGCGGTAGTCGTGGTGGCTGTCGGTAGTTTGTTTGGCGAGGTGCTCAGCATCAAAGGTTTGCTGGGGAATGCCTGGTTCTGGTTGGGCCATCAGGGTTGGGAGTATCTGGAGCTGGGCCGGCTGTGGCAAGTGATGCTGTTCGTGGGGTTGATCGCTTGGCTTCTCATCGTTTATAGGGCGGTGGCCCACCATCTGCGGCTGAAGCACAAGGACGAGTTCACTGCGCTCATCTGGTTCTATCTGCTCAGTGCCATTCTCGTAGTGGGCTTTTTTGGCTTTGGGTTGATGTACGGCCGAGGCACGCACCTGACCCTTGCCGACTACTGGCGGTGGTTCGTGGTGCACATCTGGGTGGAGAGCATCTTCGAGTTCTTCGGCGTTGGGGTGATCTCGACCTTGTTGGTGGCCATGGGGCTTGTGACCGCTAAGGCAGCTCTGCGTGTAGCCTACTTCACCGCTGCCCTCGTCTTCATCAGCGGCATCATCGGGACGGCGCATCACTACTTCTGGTACGGCGGGCCTTCCTTCTGGCTTGGGTGGGGCGCCATCTTCTCCTCGATGGAGCCGGTGCCCCTGTTTGGCCTGGTCGTGCGTGCACTCAAGGAATACAAAGCGGTACGCGCCCAGGGGAAGGAGTTCCCTTATCGCTGGCCATTCTACTTCCTGGTGGCTTCTTCCTTCTGGAACTTTCTGGGGGCCGGGGTGTTTGGTTTCCTGATCAATTTGCCCATTGTCAACTACTTTGAGCATGGGACCTATCTCACCATGAACCATGGACATACCGCACTTTTTGGCACGTACGGTATGCTCTCCATCGCGCTGCTGCTCTTTTCATGGCGGGGCTTGGTCAGCAAGGCACACTGGAATGACCGCCTCCTCCGCGTCTCCTTCTGGGGGCTCAACGGTGGCCTGATGCTCATGTCATTGGCGACGCTGCTTCCCGTGGGGGTGATGCAGGTGTGGACAAGCTTCAAGGAAGGCCTGCACGTGGCGCGGGACGCTTCGTTCTTCGAGCGCGGACCGGTGATGGTGCTCGGACAGGTGCGCGTGATACCCGACCTGGTGATCATCGTCCTGGGAGTGATTCCGCTGGCTTGTTTTCTGGTCACCACCTATACCAAGCTTAAGGCGCCCGCGCTCAAGGGTGGCGACTCTGTGTGGAAGGCGCTGGGCACCGAGTTGTGAGGCACTGCGGGGAGGTAGCCGGTGTGAATCGGCGCCTCCCCGGCTCATGTATGATGGGCATCGAGTGCGCGAGGCGAATATGGGTGATGTGCGGATGCGTCGCGAAGAAAAGACGGTAGCGGCGATGATCCACTTGTACTGCGCCGGCGTGCACTGGACATGGCAGGGCCTGTGTTGCCAGTGCACCGAGCTTCTGGCGTATGCTCGCCAGCGGCTTGCACGGTGTCCCTTTGGCGCAGATAAGCCGACATGCGCAAAATGCGCGGTGCACTGTTATCGGCCGGAGATGAGGGCCAGGATTCGTGCGGTCATGCGATATGCCGGGCCTCGCATGCTTTTCCGGCACCCGGTGTTGGCCTTCTTCCACCTGGTGCACACCCTGCGGCCGGTGGCGGAACTCTGGCAAGCGGTGGATTACCCGGCACCAGGGGCGGGCCAAGCGGCTGAGTAAACCTCCTGGTCTGCCTCGTTGCCCCCAGAGGGGTGGGGCAAGTACGCAAGCGATGCTCAGGCGAACGCAAAAAAAGCTTGACATCTTCAGCGGGATTGCGTATATTTGGCTAAGTTTGTGACGGAAATAGCAGGACTGTACGGAACATGCAACGGGTGCAGCGACATTTCTCTCATCACTGGTTTTGGTACTGGTATTATCATATCAGTGGTGGGAGGAATTTGTCCCTGACCTGAAGCACCCCAAGATAGAAGGCACACAAGTTCAGCCCACCACAGCACAAAGTGGTGGGCTTTTGTTTTTGGGGCTTCTTACGCATCGTTGAGAAGCCCGGAGTAAAGCGAAACCACAGATGGGCCCAGATACTCACAGATGTTCTTTGCTTGAGAGTATTTGGATGGGCGGGTTGTGGGACGGGTGTACGCAGCCATGGGGGCAACATCGATTTTGCCGGCGTAAGTGACCGGTACGGGTGAGTGGTTCCATCGGGCTGGACGCAGGGTCGCCTCCGCCAACGGCGAGCAGAGTCGCGCGCATCACAGGGACGACACTGCCGGCGCGGCGAACGGCCCGATGTCTTTGAAAACCTGTGTTATCTGTGGTTAGTGTTCGAGCTTTGCGAGGGTTGAGGTTCCCCCACCGGAGGCGATCGATGGATGAATCGATAACTGAGATGCGCACGCGCATTGATGCGATCGACCGGGAGCTTGTCAGGTTGCTTCATGAGCGCGCTCGTTGCGCCATTGCCATCGGCGCACAGAAGCGCCGCCTTGGACTGGCAGCGCACGACCCGGAGCGGGAGGCGGCAATCCTCGCGCGGATAGAGACGCAGGCAGAAGGTCCCTTCCCACCGTTGGCGCTGCGGCAGATCTTCATGGCAATTGTGGCCGCATGTCGCGGCCTGCAGGAGAGATAACGGAGGAGGTCGCGTGGTGCACATCAACGACCAGCTGAAGATTGGCGAGCTCCCGCGGCTTGCCATCCTTCCCATCGACGACATACTTTTTCACGAGGAACCGGATGAGGAGCGCGCGGAACTCCTGGTGTCCAAGATAGAAAGAGACGGCATCCTCAGGAACCCGCCCATTGTGGCAGATGTGAACGGCGCCAAGCGGCGGATTTTGCTGGACGGCGCCAACCGCATCACCGCGCTTCGCAGGCTCGGGTTCCGGCATGTCCTGGTTCAAGAGATCGACCTTTTTGATCCGGGGTTGGTGGTTTCCCAGTGGCATCACGCGGTGGAACGGCTGGACAGGAGCTACTTTGCGCGCGAGCTGGCCAAGATCGACGGGCTCGCGGTTGGTGACGGGACCAATGAGGAAGTTATAGCCCGCCTCCAATTTCCGGACGGCACGACATTGCCACTATGCGCCAATGGGGACGTCTTCCACATCGTGCACTTACTAGGGGCGGTGACGCGGCTTTACCACGGTTCCGCTTACATGGATCGCGTCAGCTACACCAACCTTGACCACCTTCGCCGGAACTATGCGGAGTTCAGCGCATTGGTCTCCTTCCGTACTTTTACCAAGACCGAAATTGTCGAACTGACCACCAATAACGTGAAAGTACCCAGCGGGATCACGCGGGTGTTGGTTCCGAAAAGGGCCCTGTTTTTCAATCTACCCTTGGGGGTATTGGCGGGGGACAAGAGTACGGCCGAGCTCAATCAATGGTTGCAGGCACACCTGACGGAAAAGATCAGGAGCAAATCTATCCGGTTTTATCAGGAACCGACGTTCATTTTCGACGAGTGACTGGCCCTGGGACGCACCCAGGTTAGACGGGTAGTAAAGCCGAAAGGAGTGCGTGATGGACCGAATCAAGTACCAGCTGGAGGAGAAGGAGATACCGCGGCAATGGTACAACATCCAGGCGGACTTGCCGGAGCCGCTGCCGCCGGTGCTGCACCCGGCCACAGGCAAACCCGTGGGGCCCAATGACCTGGCGCCCCTCTTCCCCATGGCGCTCATCATGCAGGAGGTGAGCACTGAGCGTTGGATTGATATTCCCGATGAAGTGCGGGACGTTTACGCCCTTTGGCGCCCCACGCCTTTGTACAGGGCCAGACGTCTGGAGAAGGCTTTAGATACCCCAGCACGTATCTTCTACAAATACGAGGGGGTGAGCCCTGCTGGTAGTCACAAGCCCAACACCGCGGTGGCGCAGGCCTACTACAATGCGAAGGAGGGGATCAAACGCATCACCACCGAGACGGGGGCCGGCCAGTGGGGGAGTGCCCTCGCGCTGGGCGGGATGCTGTTCGGCGTGGAGGTCAAGGTGTACATGGTGGCAGTCAGCTACCGGCATAAGCCCTATCGCCGCGTGCTCATGGAGACCTGGGGTGCCACCTGTGTGCCCAGTCCCAGCACCGAAACCAAGGCTGGGCGTGCGGTGCTGGCGCGCGATCCGAATAGCCCCGGCAGCTTGGGCATCGCCATCAGCGAGGCCGTAGAGGAGGCGGCCACACGCGACGACACCCACTACTCCTTAGGCAGCGTGCTCAACCATGTGCTGCTGCACCAGACAGTGATCGGGCTCGAGGCCAAACGCCAGATGGAGCTCGCCGGCTTGTACCCGGATATCATCGTCGGCTGCATCGGAGGAGGATCCAACGCCGCCGGCCTCTACCTGCCTTTTGTCAAGGACAAAATCGACGGCACACGCCCGGACCTACGGGTGATCAACGTGGAGCCGGCAAGTTGTCCCACCGTCACGAAGGGCCTCTATGCCTACGATTATGGCGACGCGGCCGGTTTGACGCCGTTGCTCAAAATGTACACCTTAGGGCACGATTTTGTGCCGCCGCCGGTGCATGCCGGTGGCCTGCGTTACCACGGGATGGCCCCTATTGTCTGCCACCTGCATCGCCTGGGGCTAGTGGAGGCGCGCGCGGTAAACCAGGTGGAGACCTTCCAAGCGGGTGTGACCTTTGCCCGTCACGAGGGCATCGTGCCGGCACCGGAGAGCAACCACGCCATCAGAGTGGTGATCGACGAGGCATTGCAGTGCAAGAAGGAGGGCAAGGCGCGGACCATCCTCTTTAACCTCAGCGGTCACGGTCATTTCGACATGGCGGCCTACGAGGGCTATCTCAGCGGCAAGTTGGAAGACTACGCTTACCCGATCGAAAAGGTCCAGGAGGCGCTCAAGCGCCTGCCGGCGGTGTCCTGAGAGCCGCCATCGGAGCAACGCGGCGGAGGTGCGTGATGGTCGTCGTCATGGACGACAATGCCACGGCCGAGGAGATTCAAGCAGTAGAAGAAAAGCTGGTCGCCCTGGGATTTCGCGTGCATCGCTCCACCGGGGTGAACCGTACTATCCTCGGTGCCATTGGCGACAAGCGTGGGGTGGACACGCGCCAGCTGGAGGTCATGCGCGGGGTGCACGAGGTGCTGCGCATCACCGAGCCCTACAAGCTGGCCAGCCGCGCTTTTCACCCCTTGGATACGGTGGTACGGGTGCGCAATGTGGAGATTGGCGCGGACGAGGTAGTGGTGATGGCGGGCCCCTGTGCGGTGGAGAGCGAGGCGCAGATTCACGAGGTGGCGGCCCTGGTGAGGAAGTCGGGTGCGCGCATCCTGCGCGGCGGAGCGTTCAAGCCGCGCACCTCGCCCTATAGTTTCCAAGGCCTGGGCAAGGAAGGGTTGCGCTACCTGCACGAGGCGGCGCGGGCGCATGAGCTGGCCACCGTGTCTGAGGTGATGGAGGCGCGCGATGTGGAGCTAGTAGCCTCGTACGTGGATATCCTGCAGATAGGCGCGCGGAACATGCAGAACTTTTCCCTCTTGAAGGAGACTGGTCGCGCTGGTAAGCCGGTGCTGCTCAAAAGAGGCATGGCCGCTACCATCGAGGAGTGGCTCATGGCGGCAGAGCACATTATGGCGGCCGGCAACGCGGAGGTTATCCTGTGCGAACGAGGCATTCGCACCTTCGAGACCTACACCCGCAACACGATGGACATCTCCGCCATACCGGTGGTGAAGAAACGCAGCCACTTGCCCATCATCGCCGATCCGAGCCACGGCACCGGGTTGCGCGACAAGGTGGCGCCCATGGCTCGAGCAGCGGTCGCGGCAGGGGCAGACGGGTTGCTCATCGAAGTGCACCCCAGACCCGATGAGGCGCTCGCGGACGGCGCTCAGTCTCTGCTCCCCGAGCAGTTCGCGCACCTCATGGAGGAGCTGCGCATCATCGCCTGGGCCATCGGCAGGCGGGTGGCGGAGGCACCATGAGCCAGGATAAGCTGAAGGTGGGGATCATCGGATTGGGTGTGATCGGGGGGTCGCTGGCCATGGCTTTGAAACGCAAGATCCCCACGGCAAGAGTCCTGGGCGTGGACGAGGACTCTATTGCCGCCCTGGCTAAGGAGCTTGGCGCGGTTGATGTCGCCTTTGGCAAAGAGGGGACTGAGCAGTGTGTGGCCGAGGCGGAGCTGGTGGTGTTGGCCACGCCGATCGCCGAGATTCTGCGGCTGTTGCCCCGCGTGGCGGCGGCAGTGCGGCCAGGCACTATTGTAACCGATGTGGGGAGCAGTAAGCGGGCGATTGTGCAAAGGGCTGAAGAGGTGCTGTCCCCCGGGCAGTACTTTGTCGGGGGGCACCCAATGGCTGGGTCGGAACGGCAAGGCCTACGCGCCGCCGACCCGCTTCTGTTCGAAAACGCGGTGTGGGTGCTCACGCCGGCAAATCAGACGCCCACCCACGTGGTGCGCTCGTTAGGCAGGCTGTTGGAAAAGGTTGGGGCCAAGGTCCTGATCGCCAGTCCTGCTCTCCACGACCGGGTGGCAGCAGCCGTGAGCCATCTTCCTCAGCTGCTGGCCGTGGCACTAATGAACATGGTGGCGCGTCATCAGACAGACATGCCGCATGTCCTGAAACTGGCTGCAGGAGGGTTCCGGGACATGACCCGCATTGCTTCCAGCCCTTACCGGATGTGGGAAGACGTGCTCGCCACCAACCTCGAACAAATCGTCCCTTTTGTGGACGAATACATTGCCGCACTGCAGGACATAAGGGCCAAGCTGCTGGCCGGCGAGCTGGAGGCAGAGTTTGAGAGCGCTGCGAGGAGCAGGTTGTCAATCCCACGCGACACCAAAGGGTTCCTCAAGCCTCACTTTGACCTCGTGGTGCAGGTGGAAGATAGGCCGGGTGTGATCGCGGCTATGGCAGGAGCGCTGGCCGCCGAGCAGATCAACATCAAGGATATAGAGGTGCTCAAGGTCCGGGAAGGGGAGGCCGGAAGCATCCGTTTGGCGTTTGAGTCAGAAAGGTGCCGCACTCGCGCCGAAGAGCTGATCAGCGGACTGGGCTTTCGCACGAGGAGGGTGGAGTAGACCCATGGATTACGAGATCATCCCCGGCGGGACGTTGCGCGGCCAGATGATGGTGCAAGGGGACAAGTCCGTGTCTCATCGGGCGCTGATTCTGGGTGCCATTGCCGAGGGCAAGACGCGCATCTACAACCTCTGCCCGGGGCGCGATGTGCAGAGCACGATGACTTGCCTGCGGGATCTCGGTGTGCGCATTGAGCACGATGGCGAAGAGGTGGTGGTTCACGGCGTGGGACCGCGAGGGCTGCAACCTTGCTCACGCCCATTGGACGCCGGCAACTCAGGCACCACGCTGAGGCTGTTGGCCGGGGTGTTGGCGGGACAGCGGTTTAGGAGCACGCTCACCGGGGACTCCTCCCTGCGGCAACGACCGATGGCGCGAGTAATCGAGCCCCTTACCCGCATGGGGGCGCGCATCGAATCGCAGCCGGGTGGCCTGGCACCGCTCGTCATTGAGGGCGGACCGCTCAGTCCCATCGACTACCACATGCCCGTGGCCAGCGCACAGGTTAAGTCGGCAGTGCTCCTGGCTGGCCTTTACGCCTCGGGCGAAACTACGGTGGTGGAACCGGCACAGACGCGTGACCACACCGAGCGCCTGCTGCCTCTCTTTGGCGCAGAGCTGGTGGGACATGGCGGGGGCATAGGAGTGCGCGGGCCAGCAGTGCTGCGCGGTACTAGTCTGTCTGTCCCAGGTGACATTTCTGCGGCCACTTTCTTCATCGCTGCCGCTGCAATGGTCCCTGGTGCGCGCGTGGAGGTGCTGGGGGTAGGGGTAAACCCCACACGCACCGGTGCCCTGGACGTTCTGCGCGCAATGGGGGCTCGCATCACCGTGCACAATGAACGCGGGGAGGGCGAACCGGTGGCCGATGTGCTGGTCGAGGGGGCTCCGCTGCGGGCGGCTGAGGTGGACGGCTCGCTGGTGCCAAGGCTCATCGACGAGCTGCCCGTGCTGGCGGTGGTGGCCACGCAGGCCCGGGGGCTCACACGCATCCGTGGCGCCAAAGAGCTGCGCGTCAAGGAGAGCGACAGGATCAGGGCCGTAGCTGCAAATCTACGCGCTATGGGGGCCCAGGTGGAAGAGCTGGAGGATGGGCTGTCCATACCCGGTCCTCAGCAGCTCCGGGGTGCAAGTCTGGAGAGCTTTGGCGACCACCGCATCGCCATGAGCTTTGCCGTGGCAGCACTTGTGGCCAAGGGCCCCACCGTGATTCGCTCGGCAGAATGCGTGGACATTTCCTTTCCGGGATTCTTCGCATTTCTTGAGGCACTGCGGCATGGTTGACGCGTGCACGAGGACTTTGGGCCTGGTGGGCGATCCTGTGGAGCACTCGCTTTCCCCCCTGCTCCAAGGGCTGCTCATCGAGGCGCTGGGCCTCAATTGGTGTTACCACGCGTTTCGCGTACGTGCCGCCGACCTACCGGCGGCGGTGGCGGGTCTGAGGGCCCTCGGCGTGATGGGGGTGAACGTGACCATCCCGCATAAGCAAGCCATCGTGCCGCTGTTGGACGAGCTTGCACCAGAGGCGCGCGCGTTGGGCGCGGTGAACGTGGTAGTCAACGAGCAGGGGCGACTTGTCGGATACAACACTGATGTGGTGGGCGTTACCCGAGCTTTGCGCCTCCACGGCGTGAGTGCGCAAGGTAAGAATGTCGTGGTGTTAGGTGCAGGGGGCGCGGCACGTGCCGCTGTGTGGGCACTCGCCCAGCAGGGAGCAGCTGGGGTGCGGGTGCACGCTCGTTCCATCGGACGGGGGCAGCAGCTGGTGCATGAACTTTCCAGCACCAGTCATACTACCGAACTGGTGGTTCTCCCCTGGGATGAGGAAGCGTTGCGGAGGAGCCTTGCAACGGCCGGCTTGGTAGTCAACGCCACCCCGGTGGGTATGTGGCCCCACCACGGGCAGTCTCCGGTGCCGGGTTCCTTTTTCCATTCCGGTATGGTGGCATTTGACCTGGTCTACAATCCTCTCCGGACCGCGATGATAAGGCAGGCAGAGAAGGCAGGCGCGCAGGTTATCTCGGGCCTGGAGATGTTCATCTTCCAGGGGCTGGAGGCGATGGCCTTATGGTCCGGAAGGCGACCGGCGGATGAGGATGGTCTCTACCACCGCCTGCGTGCGCGATTGAGCAAGGAGTTAGGAGCTCATGGGTAGGCTGCGCTATCTGACTGCGGGGGAGTCGCACGGAAAGATGCTGGTGGGGATCCTGGAGGGGATGCCTGCACAGGTGCCCGTAAGTGGGGAGGAGATCGACCGGCAGCTCAAAAGGCGGCAGGCCGGCCATGGCCGAGGCGCGCGCATGCAGATCGAGCAAGACCGGGTGGAAATCGTGGGAGGAGTGCGGCACGGTTTGACCACCGGTGCACCGGTGGCGTTGCTCCTGGGCAATCGCGACTGGGAAAACTGGCGCACGATCATGGACGCGGAAAAAAGCGAGTCCGCTCCGGAGCCTGTGACGGTGCCTCGGCCTGGGCACGCGGACTTGGCAGGGGCCGCCAAGTACCGCCACAAGGACCTGCGCGATGTTATCGAGCGGGCAAGTGCGCGGGAGACGGCTATGCGCGTGGCACTGGGGGCAGTGGCTCGACAACTGCTTGCGGAGCTCGGTGTGGGCATAGCCGGACACGTATGTGCCATCGGTGGGCACTGGAGTTGTTGGCGTGCGGTTGAGAAGGTCCCTGCCTTGGCGGGACGCAAGGCAGTGCAATGGTGCGAAAGGCTCAGTGCCAAGGCCGATGCCTCTCCAGTGCGCTGCCTGGACCCGCAGGCAGCCCGGCGCATGACTGCGGCCATCGACAGCGCGCGTGAGGCCGGTGATACGCTGGGCGGCGTGGTGGAGGTTGTGGCCGTCGGGGTACCCCTGGGGCTGGGCAGCTACGTGCACTGGGACCGCCGTCTGGATGCACTCCTGGGCATGGCGCTTATGTCCATTCCCGGCATAAAAGCCGTCGAGGTGGGGATGGGGTGGGAGGGTGCTGCACTGCTGGGCTCTCAGCTCCATGACGAGATTCTCCCAGGGCGAGGTGGCACGCCAAAGCGGACAAGCAACCGCGCTGGCGGCATCGAGGGGGGCGTGAGCAACGGCCAACCGGTGGTGGTGCGTGCGGCGATGAAACCTATCCCTACGTTGGGCAGGCCCTTGCGCTCGGTGGACCTGCAGAGCGGCCAAGCAAGACCAGCGCACCGCGAACGCGCAGACGTCTGTGCAGTCCCGGCAGCCGCCGTGGTGGCCGAGGCCATGGTTGCCCTGGTCTTGGCCGACGCGATACTCGACGCATTTGGTGGCGATTCACTCCCGGAGCTGCGCCGTGTCTTCAAGAGGTAGAAAGCGCCTTACCCTCTACTTGATCGGCTTCATGGGCGCAGGCAAGACGACCGTTGGGCAATCCCTGGCGAAACGACTTGGCTTGCGCTTCGTCGACACCGACCAGCTCATCGAGCGGCAGAGCGGTCAAACGGTGGCGGCGCTCTTTGCTGAGCGGGGAGAGCGATACTTCCGTGCCCTGGAGCGGAAGGTGGTTGAGCAGGTGAGTCGGCAAGGGAAGCAAGTGGTGGCAGTGGGGGGTGGTGCTGTTATGGACGACGAGAACTGGCAGAGGATGCAACAGACCGGGGTGACAGTCTACCTGAAATGCTCTCCGACAGCTCTGGAGCGGAGACTTGACGCTGACACCTCACGTCCTCTGCTGCAGGTGGGAGCCGGGGAGAGACGCGCGGAGGCCATCCGTGGCCTGCTGGCCTTGCGCGAGCCGCGCTACATGCGGGCCCAGGTGGTGATCGGGGTGCAGGACGATACCACGGTCGAAGAGTTGGTGGAACAACTTGTGGAGGTCTTCCATCGCCACTATGGGGGCGTTTGAGGTCAAAATAGGAACGCTGGCCTATCCGGTGTGGGTGGAGCCCGGCGCGTTCCAGCACCTGGCCCAATTGGTGGTACCACACCTGTCCGGGCCGCAGGTGGCGCTGGTGAGCGACAGCAATGTGGCGCCGCGGTATGCTCCGCTGGTCTCGGAGCAGCTCCAAAACGCCGGTCTAGAAGTGCACACCTTAGTTTTGCCCGCAGGGGAAAGGAGTAAATCGCTTCGCCGGTGCGTGAGTGTGTGGGGCAAATTGCTCGAGTGGCGCTTTGACCGGAGCGCGACGATCGTGGCCTTAGGAGGCGGTGTTATTGGCGACCTTGCGGGCTTTGTAGCGGCAACTTTCCTGCGTGGTGTAGCACTGGTGCAACTGCCCACGACCCTGTTGGCCCAAGTTGACAGTGCAGTCGGCGGAAAGACCGGGATCAACCACCCTGCAGGAAAGAACGCGATCGGGGCTTTCCACCACCCCCGATGCGTAGTGAGCGATCCCTCCGTGCTGAGTACGCTCAACAGGCGCGATCTCCGTGCGGGTTTTGCCGAAGTGCTGAAGTACGCGGTGATAGCGCACCCGCAGCTCTTCCACGTACTGGAGGAGAAGCTCGATATTCTGCTGTCCTTGAAGGAAAAGGAACTCCTTTCCTGGGTCATTCAGGAATGCTGCCAGATCAAGGCGCGTATTGTCCGGGTAGACGAACGGGAGAACGGGATACGGCGCGTCTTAAACTTTGGCCACACCGTGGGCCACGCGTTGGAGGCAGCCACGGGGTTCAAGACCTTTCGCCACGGTGAGGCGGTATTGCTGGGTATGCGCGCTGCCGCCTGGATCTCCGCGCAGCGAGGGCTGCTTTCGGAGGATCGTTACAAGCAGGTCGACGCCCTTTTGGCGCGTCTGCCCTGCGCTGTGCGCACCGCCGGCATCGACCCGGATCTGGTGCTGCGCTTTGTGGCCAGCGACAAGAAGCATGTGGCGCGAATCATGCACTTTGTAGCAGTTCGAGATGTGGGGTGGCCGCACGTTGTCACTGACCTGCGCGCCGAGGAGCTGCGAGGGGCGATTGCCCATGTCCTGGCTTAGGGGTGAAAGAATGCTGCGCGTGCTGGTGCTCCACGGGCCGAACCTTAACCTTTTAGGAGAACGTGAGCCGGAAATCTACGGCACCATGAGCCTGCGCCGGCTCAACGCGCTCATCAAACGCCACGCGCGCAGCGTGGGTGTGCGCGTGAAGATTGTGCAGTCCAATCACGAGGGAAAGCTCATCGACCTTATCCACCGACTGCGCCGATGGGCGGACGGGATTCTCATCAATCCCGGCGCGCTGACGCACTACAGCTATGCCCTGCGCGATGCGTTGAGCGCCGTGGCCTTGCCGGCAGTGGAGGTGCACCTCTCTGATATTCACGCCCGCGAAGAGTTTCGCCGGGTCTCGGTCATCGCGCCCGTGTGCGCAGCGCAGATTTCCGGACTCGGCGCAGAAAGCTACCTCAGAGGGCTGGACGAGTTGATACGGATTGTCAAGAGCAGAGGAGGACATGCGTAGAATTAAGCTTGTTATTCCTAAGGGGCGCATTCACGACGGTGTGGTTCGTCTTCTCGCCGAGGCTGGCTTTACCTTGCGCGAGAACGATCGCCATTATGTGCCGCAAGTCAACGATCCGGAGCTCCAAGTCAAGATCATGAAGCCGCAGAACATCGCGCAGCTCGTGGAGCTGGGTTCGCACGACTGTGGCTTCACTGGTCTTGACTGGATCGTGGAGACGGGCGCGCAGGTGGAAGAGGTCATCGACCTGGGCCTTGACCCAGTGAGCATAGTTGCTGCGGTGCCAGCGGCAATGAAAAAGACAGAGCTTCGCAGAAGGCGCATCGTGGTTGCCTCGGAATACGAGCGGATCTCTCGCCAATTCCTGGAAGAGCAGGGTTACAACTTTATCCTGCTGCGCACCTATGGGGCCACCGAGGCATTTCCCCCGGAAGACGCAGACATGATCATCGACAATACGGCCAGCGGCCAAACCCTCCGCCAACATGGGTTGCGAGTGGTGGCGACCATCATGCAATCATCTACGCGTTTTATCGCCAATCCCCAGGCATTGCGCGATGAGCGCAAGCGGGAAAAGATCGAGGAGCTGGCAACGCTTTTCGAGGCGGTGCGCAACGCGCGCGAGCGGGTCATGTTGGAGATGAACGTGCCGGCGGAGAAATTGGAGGCAGTGGTGCGACTGCTCCCGTGCATGCGTGCCCCCACAGTGGCCCAGCTTTACGGTGAGCAAGGCTACGCAGTCAAGGCCGCCGTACGCCGATCAGAGACTATTCGCCTTATTCCTATGCTGAAGAAACTAGGCGCCACCGACATCCTGGAGTACGAGTTCAGGAAAGTGATCGTATGACGCTGATCAAGCAGCAGGTGCTGGCGCTGTCGCGCTATGAGGTGCCGCAAGAGCAACAGATTGTCAAACTCAACCAGAACGAATTCCCGGCTGATGTTCCGGAACCGGTGAAGCAGGAGATTCTGGCGCGTCTGGCCGCCACCGCCTGGCAGCGCTACCCCGACGGCCAAGCGAAAGAATTGACCAAGGCCATCGCCGAGTATGTGGAAGTACCGGCGGAATGGGTGTTGGTGGGGAATGCCTCCAATGAGCTCATCCAAGCGGTGGTGGCCGCCACCTGCGAGAGCGGCGACGTGATGGTCACCGTGTCGCCAGGGTTTGCCGTGTACAGCAGGGTGGCGACGACACTCGGTGTCTCGGTGCGGGAGGTACCTCTGCGGGAGGATTTTTCCTTTGATGCGGAGGCCATGGCGGAGGCCGCTCAGGGGACGCGCTTGGTGATTTTTGCCTCGCCAAACAATCCCACCGGCACGTCCATGCTTCCCGATGAAATGGAGCGGCTCGTGGCACGCGTCGACTGCCTGGTGTGTGTGGACGAAGCCTATTTCGAGTTCCACGGGGAGAGCGCCGTGCCTCTGCTCCGACACCATGGCAATCTGGTGGTGCTGCGTACCTTTTCCAAGGGCTGGCGACTTGCAGGGCTCCGATTGGGGTACCTGGTCGGCCCTCCCGGGCTTGTGGCAGAAATCGGTAAGGCACGACTTCCGTTCTCGGTGGGTGTCTTCCAACAGGTTGCCGGCCAGGTGGTGCTCGCCCATAGGACCCTCATGCAGCAGGCAACTCGAGAAGTGGTCAATCAGCGCGAGAAACTCCTTACTAGGTTGCAACAGATGCGGGGGCTTGTGGTGGTGCCATCGCGGGCGAACTTTCTCCTCTTTCGCCACGAACATGTGCCGGCAACACGTCTATTCGGCGCACTGCGTGAGCGCGGCGTGCTGGTGCGCTCCTTCGGCGGAGCGCTAAGCCAATGGTTGCGCGTGACCATCGGCACTGCCGCGGAAAACCAGCAGTTTGTCGCAGCACTTTCTGCTTCCCTGGAGGAATTGGGGTGAGGGCCGTCCTGTTTGACATGGACGGGGTGCTCGTGGATGTCTCCCGCTCTTATCGGCTCGCCATCGCCCAGACGGTGGCGTACTTTTCGGGACGAGAACTGTCCCCCGTGCGCATCCAGGCATACAAGGACGCGGGGGGCTTCAACAACGACTGGCAACTGACCCAGCAGGCTCTGCGTGATCTGGGCGTAGAGGTCCCTTACGAAGTTGTCGTACGCGTTTTTCAGCGACTGTACCTGGGCGAGAACTTTGACGGGTTGATCTGTAACGAGCGGTGGCTATTGCGGCGTGAGGTAGCCGAATGCTTGGCAGCCATGTATGCCCTGGGCATAGTCACAGGCAGACCGCGAGCGGAGGCGGAATGGACCTTGCAGCGGGCCGGCATGCGCACCTTCTTTGGCACGGTGGTCACCATGGACGACTTGCCGCCAGAACGGCAAAAGCCCAAGCCGGACGGTCTATGTCGTGCGTTGGCGGAACTCCAGGCAACTGAAGGATGGTACCTCGGCGACTCGGTCGACGACATTGCCGCGGCTGCGAGCGCAGGGTTGATGGCAGTAGGTGTCGCACAGTTCGGTACGGAGCAGGAGCGTGAGGCCCACAAGCGGCTTCTTCTTCAGCGCGGTGCACACTTGGTGCTCGCGGATGTCAACAGCGTACGGGAGGCACTTTTGTGAAGCGATCAGCGCGCGTGGAGCGCCATACACGAGAAACAGACATTGTCGTTGAACTCGTGATTGACGGCTCGGGACAGGCACAGGTATCGACCCCGATCGGGTTGCTCACGCACATGCTGGAGGCCATGGCGCGCCACGGGCTGTTTGACCTCGTCATGACCGCCAGCGGCGATCTACACGTGGACCAACACCACTTGCTGGAAGACTGTGGTCTGGTTCTGGGCAAAGCCTTCGCGCAGGCCCTGGGCGACGCGCGCGGCATCAATCGCGCCGGCTACTTCGTCTATCCCATGGACGAGGCGCTGGCGGTGGTGGCAGTGGACATGGGCGGCCGCCCCTACTTGCAGTACGACGCCCACTTTAGCCGACAGTTCTGTGGGGACCTCGACACTGACTTGCTGGAGGACTTTTTCTATGCCTTTGCGGTGCACGCGGGTGCAAACGTGGTAGTGCGAATGCCGTATGGGCGGAGCGATCACCACAAGATGGAGGCCATTTTCAAGGCGTTCGGTAAGGCCCTCAGCATGGCGTGTCAGCTCAACCCCCGGGCTGCAGGTCAGATCCCCAGCACGAAGGGAATCATCGATGGTCGGGATTGTTGACTATGGCGCCGGCAACCTGCGCTCGGTAAGCAAAGCTTTCTCTCACCTTGGTGTGGCCCACCGCCTAGTGCGCACCTCAGACGAACTGGAAGAAGTGGATAGGATTGTGCTTCCAGGCGTGGGCTCATTCGGTCAGGCAGTGCAGCGGCTTCGCGATGCGGGACTATTCATGCCGCTGCGCGCGTGGGTGCAAGAGGGGCGCTCTTTCCTGGGCATCTGCCTTGGACTTCAACTGCTCTTGGAGCGAAGTGACGAGTCCCCCGGCGTCGAGGGGTTCGGCGTGCTGGCCGGGGGCTGTCACCGGTTCAATGCGCGACGAGTGCCACAGATTGGCTGGAACAACGTGAACTTTGAGAATTGTCCGCTCTTCGCAGGGCTGGCACAAGGCGAGTTCTTCTACTTCGTACACAGCTATTATGCCAAACCCGAAAACGAGCGCCACGTTATCGGGTGGACCGAGTACGGTGTGCGCTATGCATCAGCGGTTGGAGGTGGCCGCGTTTGGGCCGTACAATTTCACCCCGAGAAGAGCGGCGATGCCGGCCTCATGGTGCTCGCCAATTGGGTGGAACGATGTTGACCACGCGTATCATCCCCTGCCTGGACGTGGAAGATGGCCATGTGGTGAAGGGGGTGCGATTTCGGGACGTACGTCGTGCAGGGGACCCCGTGCAGTTGGCAATGGCCTACAACGAGCAGGGTGCAGATGAGATTGTCTTTTTGGACATTGGCGCAAGCTATCGCAGCCGGCGCACGCTCCTAGATGTGGTGGCAAGGGTGGCCGACCGCGTGTTCGTGCCTCTCACGGTGGGAGGCGGCATCCGCACTGTTGAGGACATGCGCGATGCGCTCCTGGCAGGTGCCGACAAAGTTGCCATCTGCACCGCCGCACTGGAGGAGCCCAACCTTATCACTGAAGGAGCGATGCGCTTTGGTTCTCAGTGCATCGTATTGTCCATCGATGCTAAACGGGTTGGGAATGGCTGGCATGCTTTTGTCAAAGGCGGGCGCGAGGACACCGGCATAGACGTCGTGCGATGGGCCAAAGAGGCCGAAGAGCGAGGAGCCGGTGAAATCCTCCTCAATTCCATCGATCGCGACGGCACACGAGCAGGTTACGACGTAGAGCTGATTCGGCGCGTGGCCGATACTGTCGCCGTACCCGTCATTGCCTCCGGTGGCGCAGGCACTTTGCAGCAACTCTACGAAGCCATCGTGGACGGCCACGCAGATGCGGTACTCCTTGCTTCGCTCTTGCACTACCGGGAATACACGGTTGCGGACATAAAGAAGTATCTCAAAGCTAAGGGTGTGCCCATTCGATGATCATTCCATCTATTGATCTGAGCAAGGGGAAGGTAGTCCAACTGCGTCAGGGGCGGGAGAAGGTGCTGGAGCGCGACGATGCACTCGCCCTGGCAAAGGAATTCGATCGCTATGGCGAGGTGGCGGTAGTGGACATAGATGGGGCGCTGGAGCAAGGCGACAACGAGCGCCTCATCCGGCAGCTATGCACCGTGGCTGACTGTCGGGTTGGTGGGGGTGTGCGCTCAGTCGAGAAAGCCGTGCGCCTCCTCGGGGCTGGGGCGAGCAAGGTGATTGTCGGCACTAGAGCCTTTTCGGCCAAAGGGGTCGACAAGGCGTTCTTGGAGGAACTGGCCCAGGCGGTGGGTAAAGACCGCGTTGTGGTGGCGGTGGATGCCTACCAGGGCGAGGTCGTCACCAGGGGATGGCGGCACCGGACAGGAGTGCGGGTTCTGGACGTGGTGGAGACGTTGCAGGCATATGCAGGCGAGGTTCTGTTCACCACTGTGGAGCGCGAAGGGCTGATGTCCGGCACCGACCTGGAGATGGTCCGGCAGGTGGTGGAGAAGGCAAGGATGCGGGTCACGGTGGCGGGAGGCATCGCCTCGCCGGAGGAGGTAGCCAGGCTTTCGTCCCTGAATGCGGATGTCCAGTTGGGGATGGCCATCTACACCGGGGCGATGACCCTTGCAGAAGCCTTCGCAGCAGCGGTCGATTGGGGCACGGGTCTGGTGCCCACCATCGCGTGCGACACATCCGGCCAGGTGCTAATGCTCGCTTACAGCAATCGCGACTCTCTGGCGCAGAGCTTCGCCACAGGTAACGCCTGCTACTATTCCCGCTCCAGGCAAAAGTTGTGGACAAAAGGGGAGACTTCTGGCAACGCGCAGCGACTGGTGCGCGCCCGGATGGATTGCGATCGCGATACATTGCTTTTCACTGTTGAACAGAAAGGGGTCGCGTGCCACACTGGCAATTATACCTGTTTCGGTGGCCGAAGCTTTTCCCTGCAGGAGCTCTACGATGTGCTGGTGCGGAGGCTGGCCGAGGCGCCAGCCGATTCTTACTCAGCCAGCTTGTCCGGCGAGCAGGTGCGGGCAAAGCTCGTTGAGGAGGCAAATGAGGTGGTGAGTGCAGCCACGCACGAGGAGTTGATCTGGGAATCAGCCGACGTGCTCTACTTTCTGACGCTGCTTTTGGCAAAGGAGGGCGTGCCGGTGGAGGCGGTCTTCCGCGAGCTGCGGCGGCGACGCATTGCTCCACGGAACGCAAAGCGAAAAGACGGTGAAGGTAAGAGATGCGAGTCGTGACTGCTGATGAGTTTCGCCGGGCGAGCGCCAAAAGTGTGGCCTTGCCCATAGAGGCGGTGCGCCCCTTGCTTGAGGAGGTGAAGGAACACGGCGATGAAGGGGTGCGTCGACTCACTCGCCGTTTTGATGGTGTCGAGTTGCAGAGTCTGCGGGTGGAGCGCGAGGAGATTGCCGCAGCCTATAGAAGCGTCGAGCCAGAGTTGGTCGCCGCCATCACGCGGAGCGTTGAGCGCCTGCGCTCCTTCTGCGCCCGCCAATTAGCTGCCTACCAAGACTTTGACATGGAAATCGAGCCGGGGTGCTTCATTGGCCAGCGGGTCGTGCCAATTGCCAGAGTAGGGGTGTACGTGCCTGGAGGGCGCTTTCCGCTCATCTCCTCGGTGTACATGGGCGTGGTGCCGGCACGCGTGGCCGGAGTAGAGCAGGTGGTGGTCTGTTCGCCTCCCACGTGGCAGGGGAGCGTGCATCCGGCGATATTGGCCGCGGCAGATATTGCCGGTGCAGACGAAGTGTACCGCATCGGGGGAGTGCAAGCGATTGGGGCCATGGCTTTCGGCACTGAAACAATACGGCGCGTGGACAAGATTGTGGGGCCTGGCAATACCTTTGTGACCGCAGCGAAAAAAGAGGTCTACGGCCAGGTGGGCATCGACTTTGTTGCGGGCCCAAGCGAGGTATTGGTTATCGCCGACGAATCTGCAAGCCCCGAGCTGCTGGCAGCTGACCTATTGGCCCAGGCCGAGCACGACCCTGACGCCTGCCCGCTACTCGTCACCACCAGTGCGACGTTGGCAAACCGCGTGCACGATGAGGTGGAGCGTCAACTGCAAAGCCTGCCTACTGCTGATACGGCCCGCCTGGCACTGGAGAGAAACGGAGCCATGATTCTGGTTGCTTCGGTCGAGGAGGCCATCCTGGTGGCCAACGAACGGGCGCCTGAGCACCTGGAGCTGCAGGTGTGCGATCCAGCACCTTATCTTGCTGGGCTGCGTAACTACGGCTCTCTATTCGTCGGAGGGGGAGCCGCGGAGGCCTTGGGCGACTACAGCAGTGGGCTTAACCATGTGCTCCCTACCAATGGCGCGGCTCGCTACACGGGTGGCCTGAGCGTGCGCGACTTTCTCAAGGTGCAGACGGTGCTGAGGGTTCAAGGTAAGGTCGCCACAGCTCCCCTGGAAGACGGAATAAGACTGGCCGAAGCCGAAGGCCTCGCCGGTCATGCGCGCTCTCTGCGTATGAGGCAAAGAAGGTAGAGGGCGCTGAGGCAGCCCCGTAGCTCCGATGTCGGTACCTCGCATGTGCCCCCGTGGTGGTAGATCATGGTCCCCGCTCGCCGACGGCGCGCTCATGGTTGGCTTGGTACTTCAGGCCAACACCGGCATTGAGCCGCATTCTCAGTTGTTGGGCGCAGCCCGGAGACCGAACGTCGCTTGCGAAGCCCCCGCGGTCGCGGCCTGACGGCACTCGGTCGCCGTGCCTATGTCCACAGTCAAGAGGCAGCTTGGGCACCTTGACGGCTGCATAGAGCCTTCCTCCCAAGGCAAGTCCTTGGGGTGGAGCGCTCAAGCCTTCCGCACCAGACCCATGCAGTTAGTGTAGACTGCGGGCATAAAGGCATTTACCTGACCGCATCATCCCTGACCTGCCTCCGGCATATTCACGCACCCAACTCGACCCCAACTGCCCTAGGCGAAAAAAGACCGTCAAGCGCAAGCGCCTCCCACCACGAATAGCAGGTGTGAAGCGACTAGTGTCTTGGTGGATCCTTCCGAAAGTTGGAGATTGACGCAAAAGGGGTAAGTCTGACCGTCTCCGCGGTGCGGCACGCGGCGAAACCTAACGCCGAAGGGGCCTTGTGGCGGCGTTGCTTGGATAGTGCGCGCGATCGCCGGGGAGGCTGAAAAGCACTTCGACGAACAGTTGCTTCAGGAATATCGCGCCGCGCATCGCTTTGCGTGGCCTTCTCGGCCCGGTGAGAGCGCAGGGGCATTGTATCGCACGCTCGCAGCGAAATACTTTCCGGAGATGCGGCGCGCCTATCGGTTTCTCTTGCGGAGATGGACATGGGTCCGCGCGACCGGGCTACTATCCGAACATCGTCAAGAGATGAGACCACCGAAGAGAGCTGTCCCCACGTTTGCTTCCCACACAAAAACTTAGTTCACCCACGTGGTCGCATTGCGACGATGTGAGTCCCCCTTCCTTAATGTCGTCTTTTCCAGAAGATTCGCTTCCCTCATCGGGATGAGCTGGCAGAGCGGTCTCGCCGTCGCATCCCTGGGTCTGCTACCGTAACAAGAGCATCTTCCTCGCTGCCACAAAGCCTGGGGTGCTCAGGCGGCAGAGATAGACGCCACCTGCCACCGGCTTGCCTGCGGCGTCAGTCCCGTTCCAGAGGACCTTGTGGAAGCCTGCTGCGCGAAAACCATCAGCCAGCGTCGCCACCTTTTCTCCCTTCACGTTAAGAACGAGGATTTCCACCTCTGCCGCTTGGGGCAGGTGGTAGGCAATCGCCGTGTGCGGGTTGAAGGGATTTGGGAAGTTCTGGAGCAGAGCGAAGGCTCGCGGTATGGTCTCGCCTTCTGATGGGTTGTCCACGTTGGTGAGAAGCTGCGCGCTCAGAGGGTCAATCCACAATGAAAGCTCTTCGGGACTGCTGGAGGTATAGTGCAGCCACCACACAGGGCGGCCTGGCTCCCATGGGTAGAAGCCTGGTCCAAGCATAGCCTGGACCCATGCGTCCGGGTGAGCCGTGCGATAGGCGGTGCCGCCTTGAGCTTCGGCTACCGCTGCCGCTATGTCGCTGTCGATCCAACCCTGAGGGAGCGGGTCGGTGAAGGGGAGCGCGGCATCCATGTCCGCCAGTAACATCCCGCCAGTGAAGAAGAAAAGGTGTCCGGTGGCAAGTGACGGCGAGTAAAAGGCGTAGTACCACATCTCCGACTGGCCCGAAGGCGTGAGGCTGCTCTGGTGGTTGCCCAGCCAAACGAGCCGCGCATCTGAAGCCCAGCCCTGGGCGGCCTGAGCGGCGGCCGGGATGTTGAAAGCGGCGGTTGTGACGCGAACTGGTGGGGGCCACCTGAAGATTACACGAGCAGTTTGCGCGTCCATTATGATCGCGAGAAAATCGCCGGTGAGGTCTGAGTTGTACTGCACCAGCCATGCAGGGTGGAGCTCGCCCACCTGGACAAGTGCGCAGGATGCAGGCAGCGAGTGCGGCGGTCCACCCCGCTGTACCAGGAAGTCCACGTGCTGGAGAAGGCCTCTCCGATGTCCAGTTGCGGCGCTGGCGCCATTCTTGGGCAACGGCCTCAGCAGGGAGGCGGATCCCGGCAGCTCAATGTGGCTCAGGAAAGCCTCAACCTCTGCATCCGGGTGGGTCTCCCGGAACTCGGCGCCCCCGTTGGCTTCCGCCGAATCTGCAGCCACCCCGCTGTCCACCCAGTCCACAGGAAGGGCAGTCGTGTCCGGAAGTTCTTCCTCCCAAGGAAAAGGGGCCAAAAAGAAGGATGTTGCCATCACCCCGAGAGCAGCGTCTGCCCCTGGTGCCCAGAAGACGTAGAACCACAGCGGTGCCTCGCCGGACGGAGAGAAATGCTGGCAACCGACCATCACTAGGCGCGGGTCCTGTCCACCGGTCTGCGCTAGTGCAACAACCTGGTCAAAACGCTGCCTGGCGGTCAGAGGCGCAAAGGAGTGGAGTGTCAGATCAACCCCCGTCACCATGGCACCTTCCTCGACCACAATGTTGTCGAGGAGGCCGTCACCGTCGGGGTCGTACGCGGCCATCAGATCCACCGCTGGATTGGGGTCCGTGTCCCCGCTGTGGTCCACGTCTTTGATGGCGACTGGATAGTAAACCCCCGGGGGCACGTAGTTGATTGTGAAGTTTCCTGTGGGTGGAAGTGCCACTGCCAAAGCTTCCGGCCCCATGCCGAGGTTGCTGAACAGGGCCACAAGTGTTCCTGAGGCGTCACCGCCCGGGAGAGTGACCTTGCCGCTGACGGTGGCGGTGGGTAACGTGGAGCCAGTCGTAAAAGTCATCACCGTCGGCGTCTGCAAGAGGGCTCCAGTGCTGCTTCGCGCACCCAGAATTGCCAGCACGTAGCGAGTATCCGCTGACAGGTGAAGATTGTGGACGCGCACCACACTCAGGTCTGCGCTCAGCGAGACGGAATCGGGATTGCCTGGTTCGGGTGACATCTCCAGCCCGAGAAAAAAGTTGGGGGGCCAGGCAAAGCGCGCAGATGTGTCCAGGGGA